>CAYPQA010000019.1:0-24277 GCA_964412725.1 uncultured Eubacteriales bacterium | reverse complement strand
GGGTAGCTCATTGTAATACTGCTTTGCCTGGCTGTCATTTTCAATTAATTCAAATAAATCCGCATACTTCATACTTTTTCACCTCAAGGTTATTATTTGTCTTTAAGGTTTAATTATTCTATTGTAGCTTATAAAATCCAATTTTACGCCACATTTGAGTCCCGTTATCGCGGATTTGTCTGGAATAATATCGGGGATGTTTTGAACTCCAGATTCAATTTCATCAATTATGCGAACAACTTCAACTAGTGCATCGTCGAATAGCTCCCATAAAGACTTTGTTGAAGTTAGAGGGCAATTGTTGTCTAATCCCAGAGAATAAGTCCAGATACTATTTGAAGAATTCAGATATGCTTGCAGCTTGTACAAGTCGTGTTCATCATAAAAAAATTTGCTTGAGTCATACCCAACTACATTATCAGCTACGGAGGATAATCTCCTTTTAATTTTATTAGGGTCATACCTATAGATATAAACATAGTTTTCCAAAGAATTAAACGACATATTAATCTTTTTGCCAATATTTTTAAAATTGTATACTTCATCAAATGTCATATCCATAATTTTAACAAGGTTTGTATTGTCTAATTTTATAAACTTAAAGTCATCATGGATTTTATATTTTTGCGGAGAAATATGTTCATTTTTCTTGATTAGATATGCGTCAAGTAAGGTTTCAATAATTCCATGAACCCACGTTCTGTTTCTAACCGGTAGAAAATCTCCGCAAAACTGCATTATATAAGGGTGAATATAACTGTCTAGAATATGATGCGAAATATAACCATATAGGAACAATCTTATATTTCTATCTTCAAAGGAATAATTTTTTCTTGCAGTCTCTATATATTTACAGACAAAATCTTTAAAGTAATAGTGGCCAATAACCATGCAAATCTTTCTGTTTCTGGAAAAAATAAACGGGTTAACATACATCAATAAATCATGTCCTTGAGAATATATGTTCAGGTTTGTAGTACAGATTTCAGTGGTTACTTTCTTTAATACGCTTTGCTTAATGCATTGTTCAAAAAAACTCTTATGAGTATATAGGCCGGGCATAAAACCTCCTTAAGGTTTTTATTTATAAAGTGTATGTATATATCATTCATACAAATTATTATGTCATGTTTGGTAAAACAATACAATAGTTATGAATATAAAGTTATTGTATGGTAATAAAAAGCGTAGCAAACTTTGTTTGAGCCATATTTTGGTGTTGCTAATACTCTATATTAAAACCGCTGCTTTATTGACTTAAGGTATTCTCTGAACTATACTATGTTAAGTAATTAGCTATTAATTTACATCAACGGCTATAATAAGCATTAAGAGGTGAACTATGGAAGGGCTTTATGTAGGAAAAGAAAATGTCATAACTGCAAATAAATTAAAGAGCGGCGAAATCTGCTTGGTAATTGGAGTAGGTAATTCTATGACACCAATCCTTAAATCTAAGCAAATGGTAAAAGTTGAACCAATAACGCCATCCACAACATTGGCTAAAAATGATATTGTGTTTTGTAAAGTCAACGGGCATTTTTATTTGCACAAAATAAGTGCTATAAGAAATGTTAATCAGTATCAGATATCAAACAACCATGGCCATGTGAATGGTTGGATATCAAGGAACAACATATTTGGCAAAGTTGTAGAAATCCTGTAGGAGGTAGTATTCTATGCAACATGAAAAAGTGGTTATTTACAATAGGAGGTTATTTTGTGGATGAAATGAAAATACAGAGAGCAACGGAAGTGGACTTGGTTGAACTATTAAATTTATACTCTCAGTTACATAATAACACTATTCCGGAGGTTGACGCCAATCTCCTAACGTTATGGGGTGAAATTCTATCCGATAAAAACCACCATATAATTATAGGTAAAATAAACAATAAAATTATATCATCTTGTGTTTTAATTATTATCCCCAATTTAACACATGGTCAACGCCCTTATGCTTTAATTGAGAATGTTATTACAGATGAAGAGCATCGTAACAAAGGATGTGCAACAAAAATTTTGAATTTTGCAAGAAGTATTGCTAAAGAGCAGAATTGTTACAAAATCATGCTTTTAACTGGCAGTAAGAAAGAAACCACATTAGATTTTTATAGAAAAGCTGGATATAATTCTGAAGATAAGACAGCATTTATTCAATGGCTATAACACGTTGAAAATAAAAAATGCGGATATTCTCTTTATCACTCCACAAATATGGAATAAAAGAGTTATCCGCTTTAGTGAAAAAAGTTGGTCTCGTTAAACAGTATAATTACTTAATATCATTAATCCAGCGCGTAGAATTGCCGCAAGGGAGCGCAATGCCGGATTTTGTGGCCTTAAGCCCGAGTTCCTCGGAGAATACATTTCCGCCAAAACGCTTTTTGAGCACAAGCTCTGTTATATAACCGCAGGCTTTTGGTGAAACGCCTGTTGTGTAGGAGTTTAGTAGAACGAATAGGGGGTTGTCTGTAAGCACGTTTGTTATAAGGCTCATTAAATCAAAAAGCCCTTCTTCGAGTTTCCAAACCTCACCTGCGGGGCCGCGTCCATATGACGGTGGGTCTAGGATAACAGCATCATAACGTTTGCCGCGTTTAATCTCTCTGTTTACAAACTTGAAACAGTCGTCAACTATGAAACGAATGCCTGTAAGGTTTGAAAGTTCTGTGTTTTCCTTTGCATAAGCAACCATACCCTTAGCTGCATCTACATGGCAGACGTTCGCGCCTGAGACGGCCGCAGCCAAACCTGCCGCACCTGTATATGCGAAAAGGTTCAAAACATTAACCTTACGTCCGGATTCTTTGACAGTCTTTGATATGAAATCCCAATTCACAGCCTGTTCCGGAAAAATACCTGTATGCTTAAAACCCATAGCACGCACGTTAAAATTAAGCCTCCCGCCGTATGTGTCATAGCTTATCGACCATTCGGACGGGAGGTTTTTTATTTTCCAATTTCCACCGCCTGTATTTGAGCGCAGATATGTTGCATTTGGGTTTGCCCAGGCGCGTTTGTCAAAAACCGGCCATATTGCGGCTGGGTCGGGGCGTACAAGTGTGTAGTCTTTCCAGCGTTCAAGACGATTGCCGTCCCCGCAATCTATAAGTTCATAGTCCTTCCAATTGTCTGAAATCCACATTAGTAAAGTTACCTCTTTCTATTTAAATATAAACCATTTATCTTTGGTTAATTCAGATACGCCCAAAACCTGTGCATATGGCAGACAGCGTATTGATTCGTTCGGATCCTTAATTATATTATCTGCATTTTCAACTGGGTATTTCTTGAAACCTATTGTATGTTCCTATATTCAATATTTTATCGTTTACATAAATGTCTTTATGAAAAGCCTGAGTATTCAAATTATAGATATTTTGACAGTCTTTAATTATAGACATATCCATTCCAGTTAATTGCATAATTACTGTTTGATTCATTTCCTTTGATATCATTTTTATTATTCCATACTTTGCTAAACCAGTCGGAGTGAATTTATTTGGGTATTTTATAACCCCATATTTTTTAAAATCAAACATCTTTTTACATTCATCAAAAAAGTCTTTAAGAAAACTGTTTTTAATTTTTGAGTCAGTTGTTGTCAAGAACATTAATTCTGTATCTTTCTCTCTCGAGTTTATGTATTGCTTAAATTCATCGTTTAAATTTAGAGGAAGTTTGAGCGTAATATATCTTAAACTTTTGTTTTCTTGATAAGCCGTTTTCAAAGTTCCTTTATCCATATCGTAATCTGATGTTTTCATATCAATTATTTTTTTGAATTTAAATCCATATATCAACAGCAATTTTACTATTATTGATACTTTTTTAGACTTTTCTGAGTCAGAACTTTGACTTTTTAAGCACTCAACAATAACATCAAACTGTTCCTCATCTATCGGAGGAGCAGTTTGCCTTTCGGACAAAATTATCCCATCTTTATTTTCGATTTCTGTCTCTATTTCACTACTAAATCTTGCAAAAGGTCTTAAAGAGTCTAACGTAGGATTTTTATATATGTCTTGTAAGTGCTCCTGATGAAATCTGTTTAAGGCTATCAGAAAATCAGGTATAGCTGATTTACTCGTTACATAAACATTATTTGTAACATAATATCTTGTGCTACCAATAACATCACGCATTGTAAACTCCCTTTCAAAAAGCTCTTTTGCATTTTTAATATCTTTATGGTTTTCTAAAATATAACCTACAAAATAATCTCTTAATTTAGGAATATATTGATTCCTTTCGTTCTCTGTAAGAGTAGCTCCAAATTCGTTTATATGTTTTTCCAATTGTTCCTTCATTTTTATATCCTCCCTATATTAACCCTAACCACAGTAACAGTAAAAACCTACCGCAATAAAAAGCCAAACCCGCAATCTATAGGTTCATAATATTTCCAATTAGCTGAAATCCACATTAGTAAAGTCTGTACCTCTTTCTATTTAAAATCTTCAGAATCAACCACTCTTAGGCCGTCTTGAATCAATGCACGAGCGAAAAGTCCACTGCCCTTAATCAATTTACTGGTGAAAGTTCCGTCGTAAATTTGATTAACCCCACAGGTGGGGCTTCGCGATTGAAGGATGGCTAAATCAATATTTTCATATTTAATTTTTTCAAGGGCTATTTTGACGCCCTCTTCGTATTCGGCATGAACATCTCGACCATCGCGGTCTACAACTCGGTTGTTAACTATTTCTACAGGAGTTCTTGGAGTAGACATTCCGGCTAAAACTTCAGGGCACACTTTTATTACCTCTTTGCCCTCTAGGTAATCAATTGCATTTGGGTTCAAATTGTTTCCGCCATTATATTTACAGTTGCACCCTAAAATACAGGCGCTAACTAATACTTTCATAATCCATCTCCCGTAAATTATTTATGTCTAAGCTTAATGCTATACTCCTTAACGCTAAAAATCTGCACTTCTTTCTTCGCGAAATGGCGCAAACTTGCCTCTACAAGTTTGCAAACGCTCGAAACAAGTGCGATTTTAATGCGTTAAGGAGTATATATAGATATTGAGTATTGAGTAGCTTGCCAAATTTGAATCTGTTTGCGGCCGATTCAAAAATCATATACAAGTTCCCATCATTAAACGTAATACCTTCAGATTTTGGCAAAATCTCCACTTTCTGGATAAAGCTTGAGCTATCCAGATAATACAAAGGTACTTTTTGATTATCCATTGTGAAGGAATCATTTGCGCCATTCATAACTTTTTTGAAATCATAGACGTACAGTTGAGAACCTGTAAATACACCTGATGCTGACAAAATTATTTCGCCATTGTCGGAAAAAGCTATTCCCTGTATTCTGTCTTTAACAGAATACGCATAGCTCGCTTCTTGCGTAACTCCGTAAGGTTTGGAATCGTCAAGCAAAAATGACATCATCATAGCTCTGTTTTCTTCGCCGGATGGAGTTTTAATATGGTGGCTTTCATCTGTGGTATATTTTAGCTTGTTGTAATATTCTCCAACAAATAGATATCCGTTATAAACGGAGCAAAAATCTGCCTTATTACCGGGTTCAAAGCTACCTAGAACCGAAACATATTCAGCATCAACATTCAGCAATTCGGAAACCGAAATAACATAACATTTTCCGTCACATCCCGCAACGTAGGCATATCTCCCGTATAGGCTTATACCACCAAAATGGTTTAAAAAATCATAGCCGTTCTTATCTTTAACCTTAACCATACGGTATGAGCCATCCTCAGAAACGATATAAATTCTTGCAGCTTTGCTGTCAGATAAATACCCGCTTATAAAAAACAGCTCGTCGCCCGAGCTGTAAGTGAGACCTTGAGGAACAAAGTTTTCCTTTAAACCGGGAATTTCAAAGCCTCTTGTTGCGTTGGAGTAAAAATCCTTATAATAGATTTCTGCGCCTAACTTAAAAATTACTAATACAGAAACAATTACAAAAAATACAGCAATTAATCCTTTGAGTATTTTCATTTTCCAAACTTAAGCGACAGTAAAAACCCACCACCCATAAGAGCCACTCCCGCAAAAATTAAAACAGGTGAGAAACCGCTTTGGTATGCGATTGGGTCAGCGAACAGAGCGTAAACGGAGCCAAATATAAGCCCGAGGATTGAAAAATATGTGATGGAATAGAATTTTGAAAGTAAGGTTTCAATAAGCTTTGAGACGAGAAGTACTCCGGCCACAACGCCTAAGCCTATAGGGATTATAATTGCTGCCGTGTTGATTATAAGTGTTATGTCGGAGGGGTTTTGTAAAATGCGCCTTATGTCGGAAACCGCGTGGATAATAACAGGATAAACTCCTATAAGTACCATAATGAACGAGCCACTTATACCGGGCACAACCATTGCCATGGAGCCAAGCATACCGCAAAAGAAGAAAATCATGAAGTTAAAAACAGAAGGCTCTGTGGAAAGCGAAAAGCCGCTGTCGGATTTAAGCATAGAAATAAGAACAACAACTGCGAACGAGATTACACCCGCGACGTTGTAAGATGATTTGAAACCCTTTTCAGTAGCCTTTTTATATATGAGCGGGATGCTTCCAAGAACCAAGCCCGCAAAAAACATACAGGTGGGAAGAGAGTAGAATTGCAGACAGTAGTCTATAATTGAGCCGAAGGCCACAATGCCCGCACCCGCGCCAAGAAACACAGGGACAAGGAACATAAGATGCTTTTTAGGGTTTTTGAAGAACCCGTTAACCGCACTGATTAAATTATCAAAAATACCAAGCACAAGCGCGATAGTTCCGCCGCTTACGCCCGGTATAACGTTAGATATCCCAACGAATATACCTTTAAAAAACAGCGTTAAAAAATCCATAAAATCAAAAACTCCTCCTAATAAAGCCCTCTAAAATTATTACAGCGTAAAGCCTCGTAAAGTACAATAGCAACGGAGTTTGCGAGATTGAGTGAGCGGTAGCCCTCAGACATAGGGATACGCACACAGTTGTCTGTGTTTGCCCAAAGGATGTTCTCCGGTATGCCGCCGCTCTCCTTGCCAAACATTATAAAATCTTCAGCTCCGTATTCCACTTCTGTATATAGACGCTTGGCCTTTGTGGTTGCCATAATAATGCGCGGGTGATTATTGCGCTTGCAAAAGTCCTCAAAATCATCATAATAACTCACGTCCAAGCTTTCCCAATAATCCAGACCCGCACGCTTTAAAAGCTTGTCATTAATCTTAAAGCCCAAGGGTTTTATCAAATGAAGCCTTGAACCCGTTGCCGCACAGCTACGACCTATGTTGCCTGTATTTTGTGGCATTTCAGGCTCATGCAAAACTATATTCATAAAATGCTCCTATCCGAAAAGTAACTGTAAACCTTTTGTGAGGATGTCGTCATGCCTCATGTTGTATTTGTAAACCTCTCTGTTTATTGCATCAATGGTTTCAACGTCCAATATGCCGGTTTGATTAAGCCCGTACTTATTTTGGACAAGCCTGATTGTGTAGAGTGTCATATCATCCATTATGTTATTAAGTTCACCAACATCATAGCCTACGTCTTTGAGAATTTGCTTGATTTCATCAAGGTGAGTAATCGTGCCTTGGTTATGATAAGTTACCTCGCTATCAAAATACGGAATTTCCCTTACATAAACGTCAGGTATAACTCCAATACCGTGAAGCTTTTCACCGCTACGTCTTAAAATCTCATATTCAGTCAAAATTATGCCCGAACCGTCATCCATTTCAAGCAAACTCTGGGATATGCCTTTGCCAAACGTGTTTTCTCCTACAATTACAGCGGCCTGTGAATCCTGAAGTGCGGCCGCAAAAATCTCTGCCGCGGAAGCAGTGTAGCCGTTTGTCAAAACCACAACCTTCTCAAAAGGCAGAGTTTCAAGCTCTGAAGTAAATGTGCTGGTATTTTCATATCTATCTTTTATATAAAATGTTACGCCATTCGGCACAAATTGAGAGCATATTATCTCAATCTGGTCAAGATAGCCCCCTGTGTTGTCACGTAAATCTAGGATAATTTTCTTAACGCCCTCTGATTTGAGACTTTCAATCATTGCTGCGGTTTCGTCAGAGGTACAACTATTGATGGATTCAATGTAAACATAGCGCGCGTCGCCGGTGTCAACGCCGTCTGGTAGGTATGAGTTATCCTCTAACCTTTCCACGTACACGGACGGGTATAGGATAGTTTCCTTTTCTAACGAAAAGTTAAGCATTTCACCCATGCGCAAAACGGTAACTGTTACAGCTAAATCACTGTGATTTGAGATGAATTCATAGACATAATCCGAGCCTTTGCCCAAGAATTCATAACCGTCCATTCCTGCAAGAATATCTCCCACAAGCATTCCGGCTCTATCAGCGGGAGCATCCTTAACCAAACTGCTTATTATTACATTATCATCATCTGTTTCAGCCAAGGTCATACCAATGCCGTAACCCTCGCTGTCCATAAGCCATAGGAAGTTGTTAAAGTCCTCTGCTGTAAGGTAAGAACTGTACGGATCCCCGAGGACATCAAGCATACCGCTCATAGCGCCCTGATAGAGGCGTTCTTTGGTTAAATCATTTTGCAAGGAGCTTTCAAGTATGGTTGACATAGCCTCATCTATTAAATCGATATAGATGTCCTGATAGATGCGGTCAACATCATAATGTGCATAAATGGGCTTAGGTGTAGAAATACTTGCTGTGGCAGTTGCTAGAATAGCCGCTAAAAAACAAACAATCCGTCTTTTCATAATTAACCCCCCAGTATTTTATTTTTCCAGCGCACTCAACTCGCGCCTTATAAGCTGTGGTATGCTTTCCTTTTCAAGCCCCAAACGCCACGCTGCAACTCCCGCAATACCATTGTTCTTGTAAACCTCCATCTTTTTTCCTATGGATAAATCATCCTCCATCCAGGCTTTGTACCTAATTGTGCGCGCATCCTCTATGGTGGTGTATTCTCCGTATGTTGTGCCCGTTTCAATGTCCCATTCTACGGTTGCGCCAGCCTCTGCGAATATTCGTGCGCCATAGTTCATACCCACATCACGAATTGTGTGCTTTTCAACTGCTCCGTCCTTCATAACCTCACGCCATATACGTACATAATACGGAAGCCCCATGATGATTTTCTCTTTAGGCACTTCCTGAATTGTTTGTTTTATGCCGTCGCTTACAAAGTTAATTGAAGCTACAGGGCCGCTTTGAGGCGAGCCTGAATAATGTTCGTCATAGGTCATAACGCAGACATAGTCCACAACCTTGCCAACCTCTTTACGATTGTAATACATAGACCAAGCCGACGGGACATACATATCAACGGTAAGGTATGCGCCCTGTTCATTTATAAGCGGTGAAAGTTCCCTGAAAAATTGTACATAGTATGGTGCGGCTGCAGCAGGCACGTACTCAAAATCTATATTTATTCCGTCAAGCTTGTAAATAGACACGTATGTTAGAATCTGGTTTATAAGCCGCTGGCGGTTCTGATTGTCTGATAAAACAGCCTCGCAGGTGCGCCCGTTAGAATCGCTCACAAGCGGCCAAACCTGCATACCTTCTGAGTGTGCCCAGCTTACATAATCCAAGTCCGCTATGTTGGTTAAGGTGCCGTCTTTCTTGTCCTTATCAAGTGCAAACCACGTCGGCGAAAGAACATCCAGTTCCTCGGACGAAAACCTTTCTTCATGTTTTGCGTTTTGGTTGGCGGCTGTAACCTGATCCCAACCCAAGAAAATCTGCATCCCATCCTTTCCAACAGTTTTTTTCTGTGCTTTAACAAACTCCTCTGGTAATTTGCGTTCGCGCTCTTCTAAATCTGATATATCCTTTGATAAACAGAACCCCAATAAGCCGCTCTCACTTCGGATAAGGGAATATTCCTCGTTTTTTCCGCCCGTTCCAAAAACCGTTACCCGCGTTCCGGATGGAAGTTTCTCTTGTATATAGGCTTTTTTGTCCGGCGCATATCTCATAACAGCCTTTTTGCCTGTTACATAAGCGTCGTTATAAGTGCGGTTATTGAAATCTATAACCAGTGATTTATATGTTTCATTATAAGTTGATGTTATGTTATAAAGCTCCTCGCAAAGGTTTATAGGCATGTAAAAATGCTCACCGAAACGTGTCAGAGGAAACGTGAGGGTTTGAGCCTTATTATTTATCGTGTAGGTGAGCTGCTCTGTTTTCATACGGATGACCTTATTCTCAGTTGTTATTGTTACATTTCCATCCGTTTCTACGAATAAGTATTCATCCAGATATGTCTTAACGAAGTCCGTTGAAAGATAGACGCGTTTCTGACCTGAGCTTGTAATCTCAAGCACAGCGTTTTCCTTGTCAAAAAACATAAGCTTGTCCTCAAAGACTATGTGCGGAAGGCTTACATCATATGTTTCATCTGTATACTTTGTCGAAGAATAATATTGATTAAAGCTTACAAGCTTGTTATTTGGCATCATAAAAATCAAAAGAAAGACAACAAATCCTAAAATAAAAAGCAGAGCACCGCCATAAATCAAGATGGTTTTACGCGAAATATCCATTTAACCGCTCCTTCTGTCACCTATAAAGCCCCCTGACTTTCTCGTGTTAGCATTCGATAAAGCCAAAGTGGGGGTTTGAGAGGCTTCGTTTCTCATTATTCACCCATTTTATCAGACGCTCTGTAAGCTTTCAAGTATTTAATGGATAAATTCCCTGTATTATTCCAAGATATTTTACTGCTTAATGCAAAAAAACACCGCAAGGTCTGCAATTGTGTGCAGGCTTGCGGTGTTTTTGTTTTTCGTCTAAATCTTAAAGTTTGAAACCATCTGTACGAGAATATCTGATTGGCTGTTCAGTTCTTCTGCGGCGGCAGCCGAGCGTTCGGATGTGGCCGAATTGTTTTGAACGACCTGGGCAATCTGATTTATTCCCAGGGTAATTTGAGAAATACCATCAGACTGTTCTCCGGTGGCTGTGTAGATATTGTTTATTATGGTTGATACAGAGTCAATGTCTTCAACCATCTTGTGCAAAGAATCTGCTGTAAGTCTGGCTGCGCCGGTTCCCTCATTTATTTTGGTTATCGTGTCCTCTATCATAGCAGCAGTGTCCTTGGCTGCTTGGAGACTTCTTCCTGCAAGCGAGCGAACCTCCTGTGCAACAACAGCAAAGCCCTTGCCTTGCTCGCCTGCACGGGCGGCTTCAACCGCTGCGTTAAGTGCAAGAAGGTTGGTTTGGAAGGCAATGTCATCGATAACCCTGATGATTTTTGAAATATTGTTGGACGCGTCCTTGATTTCATCCATGGACTTAAGCATCTTTAACATCTCTTGGTTTCCGTCTTTTGCACTTAGCATGGATTTTTGTGACAGATCGTTGGCCGTCTGCGCTTCGATAGCTGTATTTTGAGTTTTTTCGTTGATTATAAGGATAGATGCGTTTAGTTCTTCAATGGAGCTTGCCTGTGTGCTTGCGCCGCTTGCCAATTCCAATGATGATTCGGATATCTGTTTAGCGCCCGCATTTACATTATCCGCAGCCGTTTTAATTTCGGATATTGTCGAATGAAGCTCATAGTTTATTTTATTGATGGATAGTTTTATTTGGTTAAACTTTCCGACATAATCACGGGATATAGTCTTGCGCAAGTCGCTTTCTGCAATGGTGTCAAGGATATCTGTTATCTCGTTTATGTAAGAACCCACAGATTTAACCATAGAATCCATAGAATTCATCATTTCCGCAAAAGCACCCTTGTAATTTTTGCTTACGTGCAAATCGAAGTTACCCTTTGAAAGCTCGCTCAGTATCCCGTTAGCTTCCTGGATTGGTTGATTTACGGCTGAGATAAGGTTGTTTAACCCTTCTGTTAATTTCCTCCAACCGCCTTTGTAAATTCCAGTATCAACCCTTGTTTCAAGATTGCCGGATATGGCACCCTCTATAAGTTTTGTTATATCGTCATTTAAAAGATTGATATTCTTCTTTAGAGCGTTGAATTTTTCGTTTGCAACAGCTTTTTGTCCCGGGAACTGTTTTAAGGTGGCTTCAAAGTTACCGTTGCCAAGCTCTCCAAAAGATTCCATAAGGGTTAATGAATCTCCGATAAGCTCATTGCTCAAAGAGTTGACAGCCTGCGCAACAGCTTGATACTCGCCCATAAAAAGCTGTTCGTCTATTTGCGAGTCAAGCTTACCTTTGTTTATCTCGGTAACAAGACCACCGATGTGTTCTATTATAGACGAAATGGTCTTACGAACAGTCAATACAGATTCGGCAAGCTGTCCTACTTCGTTCTTACTTTTGTATGTTATGTTTGAATTAAACTTGCCTTCAGAAACCTCTCTTGCAAGGGTTTCAACCTCTCTTAAAGGTCTGCTAATGCTTCTTGCGGTATTTATAGCAAGGAAAATTGAAATTATCAAAGACAAAGCAGCCATTATCGCACAGAAAGCAATGGCATTTGTAACCTTTTGACTTATGTCTGCACCAACTCGCTTTCCTTCGGATACTTTCGTCTCCATTATGTTTTCTATAAGACTGATAGCTTTGTTGATGGATGGAGCACCTTCGTTAACCCATAGTTCGTAGGCATTTAAATCAACTTGAGTTGGGTTCTTCATAGCCATTTGAATAACCCTATCGCGCACACTTCTAAACGTTTGAAGTTCATTTTCAAATTCAGCCCAAGCCGCTTTACTTGCGTCGACTTGAAGTTCAGCCTTAATTTTTGGCATAATTTCATTATTGTGCTTTGACACTTGATTAATCTTTTCAATAGCTTCACTTTTAGCGTTTTCGTCCGTTAGAAATACAACATCACGAAGGTATGCTCTGGCGGCGTTTGTCTCCATACCAACATCTGCCAAGTCCCCAAGCGCAAATCCGTAAACCTCCATTGCGTTTGTATACAGCTTGTTGTCCCTTTTCAATTCCAGAATAGCTATAATGCTTGACACACTTGAAATTATAGTTAGTGTCACGAATAAAATAATAAGCTTTTTGCCGATTTTAGTATCTTTCATCATAGTAGCTTACCCCCAATTATTAAGATAGATTGACAATTGCAGATAAAACGCCTTTGCTTTAGATTTGCTTTTTTGTTAGATACCTCCTATCATTAAATTTGAAAAATTAAAAAATACTCCCCTCTTTTTAATTGTTGTTGTACATTATTATTTAAACAAGAATTAATATTAAATAATTCTAACACTACTATTGTTAACGGTCAATATATTTATACGAAAAAAAAGATTAAAATTGTTAGTTTTGTTCAATGCAATAGTGTTATTTATATAAACATAAAGAATTGTATACAAATAACTGCTTGAGTATTACACTTAAATTAATAATGTTGCACAATATGTTCACGGGCACAAGGAGTTCACAAGGAATTGCCATTGGGTCAGTTTTGAAATATAATTGTTGAGTAAAGCGTCTATGCAATGAATATGAATAAATAAAAAATGAACAAAAAACAGGGACATTTTTATACTGTTTAACGTATAAAAATATACCTGTTTTTTGTTCATTTTCAATTTCTAAAATTAGATTTTTTCAAAAACTCTTTTGGATAACATTGCGATACAGCCAGATACTATGGCTGCGGCAATTACTATATAATGAGGCATAGCTTTGAAGGCTTCAAACAAGAAACCGTACATGGTTTGGCCAATTGGCTGGGCGCAAATTGCCAAAGCTATAACGCAGGAGATAACCTTGCCTGTAAGATGAGCGGGAGTTTCGCCTTGTATAAAGGTGAACATTTGAACAGTTATCATTGTTGCAACACTCATAAGACCAAAGCAACATACGGTTATAACCAGGTAGCTTACGAATGGCGGTAAACCAAGCCAAAGCGATATAGCGGGTGGTAAAAGCAGAGAGGCCATGGCAAGGAGAAGGATGTGAAGCTTTTTTATATTAAGCTTTTTTGCAAACACTCCTACAAGAATACCACCTGCAAGACTGCCAGCGGCCGTTGCGCCTTGAGAGTAGCCGTAAAGCTGATTGGACATGCCCAATGTTTGGGTTATTATCACAGGCATTGAAACCATAAGCATTGCACTTAAGAACAGATTAATTGCAAAAATAATGCCTATGCTTTTTAAGATAATGGGTTTTTCATTCTTCATAAATGAGATGCTTTCTGAGAAATCATGTTTTACTATGCTGAGTAAACTGCCGTTTGCTTGGCTTTTTTTATGTGGAATCCGGATGAAAATTTCCATAACTGCAGATATGAAGAAACAAATACCACCTATAATTATAATGGGTGTTAAGCCCCAAACACCAAAAAGAATCCCGCCTAAAATCGGAGCAAGCAATCCTGCAAGTGCGTTGACCTGATTAATAATAGCGTTTGCGGCGAGTAAGTTATCCTTGTCGTGCAATAGCGGCATACTTGCCTGAACGGTTGGTTGATATGCGCCTTGTATAGAGTAAAGTATCATCAACGTTACCATAAGCAAGGGTACTATACTAATCCGATTTATGGAAATCTGTAAAAAAGCCATCAATGCGGCTGTAAGGAAATCAAGCGTTACCATTACGTTACGTTTGTTTGCCCTGTCTGCGACAATGCCGCCAATAGGCGTAAGAATAATCATCGGTATAAATGAAAGTGCGCTAACAAGCCCGAAAAGTGAAGCGGAACCTGTTTGATTAAGCAGATGCAACGGCAGTGCAAAGCGCACAATCCCATTTCCAAACAAAGAAATAATCTGCCCAATAACAACTAAAGTAAAATCCTTGTGAAACAACTTCTTATAATCCATATTATCCTCCCTGTAACATCTAAAAACCAATGATTTTATCGTGCTGCCGTTGCAACAAGATAAAGTCAAAGCTCGGTTTTCAAAAACTTATTGTATACCGTCGTTTGGTATGTATATTGTTAAAAATAAACTGCCGATTATGGCAGCTTATTGTAGACTTAAAAATTTACTTTCTCTCTTAGTTCTTGGTTCTTATCCTTTATTTCCTGTATTTTTGAAAGCATCTGAGAGTCAAAGATGTCAATCCCGAGGCTATCCATTAATTGCTTAAAGAATGACAGTTTCTTGTTAAACTCATCACTTGTGCACTCAAACATAAGCGGATTAAGCCACACGTTTGAAAGTAGCATCATAACTTCGGACAGTTCCTTCGGATGATCTGTTTTAATTGAGCCGTCTGCAATGCCTTCGCGCAGTATAGGTTCAATCCAATTTGGCGCAACATAGTTGATTGTACTATCAAGCTGGATGGCCAAAAGCTTTGGATTTTTGAGTAAATCGGGCTTAGTTTTTATAAGCAGGTCTTGTGATGTGCTTTCAATCGAGAAGGTAAACAGTCGTTTTAATTTTTCAAGACCTGTCAAATCCTTGGAGTTAATGAACGAGAAGACCTCATCCGATTCATCATATATACGCTTAGAAACTGCGACAATAATCTCTTCTTTTGATTTAAAGTGATGATATATAGCGCCCTTGCTCAAATCTCCAAGCGCATTGATTATGTCCTGAATGGTTGTATTATCATAGCCCTTTTCAAAAAATAGCTGCGCGGAAACGTCCAAGATACGGCCTAGGGTTACTTCAGGGTTTTTGTTTCTTGCCAAAAGCTCACCTCCACTTTTCATACGTACCGACGGTATCTATATTAACATGGGTTATTAATGTTGTCAACTATATTTTTTAAACTATTCATACCTCAACGCTTCTATTGGGTCAAGCTTTGCGGCCTTGTTCGCAGGGTAAATCCCGAAGAAGATTCCGATTAGCATAGAGAACAGAACGCTTCCGAGTGTAACCAAGGGTGAAATTATGAGCGGAACGGAGAACACCGTTGATATAGCTGCTCCCACACCTAATCCAAGCAAAAGACCGATTACACCGCCGATAAGAGAAATTATCAGAGCCTCTGTAACGAATTGAACCTGTATGTGGAAGTTCTTCGCACCCAAGGCCTTTCTTGTTCCGATTTCCCTTGTGCGTTCCGTTACGGATACGAGCATTATGTTCATAACACCTATGCCGCCAACCAAAAGCGATATGCCCGCTATAAAAGCAATTGCGATTGAGATTGTGCCAAGCGTACTTGTTACAGTTTCGAGTATGGAGGCCATATTCATAACCGAGACTTTCCAGTCCTTGTTATATGCATAGATGGCATCGAAATATCTTTGAAGCTTATCTGTGAGGGCATACACATCGGTACCTTCTGCGCCTACAACCATGATATATCTATGATTTTTTTCCATCATGTTTTGCTTCACGGTTGAGATCGGAACATAGAAGTTTGTTCTTATATCTCTGTCCGAGGATGTATCAACGCCAAAATCCTGCTGTTCGTACTTATATACGCCTATGATTGTATAAATATCAATAGCGTATTGTTTGTAAACCTTAACCTCACGCCCTATAGGGTTTTCTCCGTTTGGAAACATGTTATTTACAAACTTGTCGGACACAACTGCCGTTTGGCTGTTGGATTTTACGTCGCTGTCTGAAGTGAGCCGCCCTGAAACTAGGGTTATATTGTTTGCTTTAAAATATCCATCGTTGGTGCCTATTGTTTGAATGTTTGCGTAGAGGTCGCCATCTTTTGCTTGTGCGTTGTCCTCATATTGATCTAGCGAAACCGCAAGAATTTGGTCTCCGAAGTATGTCTTCATATCCTCTATCATTTGGTCTGTAATTAGATCAGATGAGGTTGGCCATTTATCAGAATATCTGTAGTTTGGCCCAAACATTGATACCTCATAACCCTTTTCCTGTATACTTAATGAGATATTATTTGCTCCCAGCGAGGAAAGGTTGTTCATAACGGATGAGGTCATGGCATCACCGATTATAACAATTGAGATTATGGACATTATGCCTATTATAATGCCGAGCATTGTAAGCAATGTCCTCATTTTGTTTGACTTAAGCGAAGAAAAGGCTAGAATTACATTTTCCCATATCATTCAACGGCCCCCTTTTCTTGCAATGGCTCATTATATCTGTCACTTATAATTTCGCCGTCGCGTATTGTTATAATTCTTTGTGTTTGAAGCGCTAATTCTTCGTTATGTGTTATAAGGATAACGGTCTTTTTTTCATCTTTGTTTATCCTTTTGAATATGTCCATAACAAGGTTGCCTGTCTTTGAATCCAGTGCACCTGTGGGTTCGTCCGCAAGGATTATGGATGGGTTGTTTGCCAATGACCGTGCAATTGCAACCCTTTGCTTTTGACCTCCCGAAAGCTCGTTTGGCATGTGATCCATACGGTCTTCCATTTCAACAAGCTTTAGGAGTTCCATAGCACGTTTCTTTCTTTCGCTTTTTTTTATGCCCTTATAAAACATCGGGAGTTCTACGTTAGACAACGCAGATGTTCGCGGAATAAGGTTAAAGGTTTGGAACACAAAGCCTATCTTTTCATTTCGGATTGCAGAAAGCTGGCTGTCGGTCATACTTGCTATGGATATATTATCAAGCGTATAGTTGCCTTCTGTGGGTCTGTCAAGTGCGCCGAGGATGTTCATAAGCGTACTCTTACCTGAGCCAGACTGTCCTACAATCGAAACAAATTCCCCTTCCTTTATGAAAAGGGTAAGACCCTTCAAAACCGTGAGCTCATTCGGTTCTCCGATAAAGTATTTCTTTATAATGTTAGTAAGCTCTATCATCAATTACCGCCTCCCATGAACATGCCTCCGCGATTAGGCGCTTTGGCATTTCGGATTTCGGGATAGGACAGCAAGTTTATGCCCTCGTATAAGCCATCGCCTGAAATTTCGGCGGTTGTAGATGTTTTTAAACCAACCGTTACAGGGATTTCATTTATGGTTTCCCCATCCAACGAGTAGACGAAACTGCCGTTCTCATTGGTCACAATTGACATAAGAGGTACTGTGAAAACATCGGTTTTGGTTTCGGTAATAATATTCAAGAAGGCATTCATCCCGATTTTTATTGCAGGGTTGAACTCCTTAAGGCTTGCTTGAACTTCAAATTCAACACTTGTCGAACCCGCGGGGCTTACAGCCTTTGGTGAAATATAGGACACATATGCGTCATATACGTTGTCGCCGGTTGCGTCGGTTGAAACAAGCGCTTTTTGGTCGAGATTTACGGAAACTAAGTTGTATTCCTTAACATTTGCGGATACGTACAGGTTATCAACGTCCTCTATAACGAACATTACTCCGCTTGGAGTTGCGCCAACCTTTGCATAAAGTTCGGTTATAACGCCGTCCGCAGTTGCGACGATTTCACTTTCTGAGAGCTGAGAGGTTAGCTTTTCGAGTGTTAGCTCCTTAAGGCGGATGTTTGTATCCGTTGTATCTGTTTTTGACTTAGCTTGGTTTAGGGATATTTCAGCGGATTTAACGCTGTTTTTTGTTGATTCAAGCTGCATTTTGTTATCTTCAAGTGCTTTTTGTGCGGTTTCAAGCTTTTTTGTGTTTTGTTCAATGTAATCGTCTATTGCGCGTTCCTTATCGTTTAGTGCTTTTTCATGTGAACGCCTTGCGTCTGCAACCAACATTTGAACCTTTTCAAGGCTTTCTGTAGTCGCGGTTAATGCGTCTTTCTGCGCTCTTTCCAAATCTGTTTGAGCCTTGTCGTAAGCCTTTTGTGCATCTTCAACCGCATTTTTTGCGGTTGTAAGCTTGTCTGATAAAGCCTTATTGTTATCTGACAACGCCCTGTTTAAATCCGTTAACGCCTTATCATGGTTGAATTGAGCGTCGTCAACAGCCTTTTTTGCATTATCAACGTTCTTTTGAGCCGCTTCTAGGATATCACTTTTTGAATCCTTGCCCTTATCAGCATAGTCTTCTTCGGCTCTTTGCATATCTGTTCGTGCCTTTTCTAAAGCTGTGCTTGCATCTTCTACTGCACGGCTCGCGTTTTCCATTGCCGCAAGAGAACTGTCGATCTTAGCTTTTGCCGCTTGCTCCAATTCAGGGTGACCGTATGCACCTGCATAATCCTGATACGCTTTATAATAGTTGGCTTGAGCGGTGGTTAAATCCTCCTGTCTCCTTACGTAATTCTTCTCGGCCTCATCAATCTTATTTTGATATGCATATCTATCAAAGCTTTCGGGCTTTTTATTTTTTTCATCCTGTAGCTTTTTCTCTGCATCTTCTAAATCTGCAAGTCTGCGTTCAAGTAAGGTCTTTGTTTCGGTTATTCTGGTTCGGTAGGCATAGTCATCGAATACTGCCTTTACATCTTCTTCGACCTTAGCAAGTTCATCTTGCCTTCTTTCAAGTCTGACTTGTGCGTCCTCAATATTCTTTCTGTATGCATAATCATCAAATTCCTCTCTTGCTTTTCTTAAATCCTCCTGAGCATCGTTTAAATCCTCCAACTTCCTTTCAAGTGCAATTCTGGTTTCCTCTATGTTTATGTCATAGCTGTAGCTGTCGAAGGGTTCATTAAGCTTTTCTTCTGCCTCTTTTAAATCCTTTTCTGCGTTTGCTGTGTTGAGTTGTTGCTTTTCAAGAGAAATGCGTGAAGAATCCAGAGATATTGTCGCATTTGTTATATTGTTTGCCATTGACTTTTTTTCTTCTGCGGCTGTTGCAATTGCGTTTGCATAGCTTTCTTCCGCTTGAGCTATGTCGTTGTTAAGCTTTGACATGTCCAGTCTAGCAAGTACGTCACCGGCCTTAACCACGTCTCCAACGCTTACAAGAATCTCCTGCACAGGGTAGGCTTGGGTTGAATAGACATAGCTTGTATCCGCACTTTTTACAACGCCGGACACGGATATGCTCTTTGTTAAATCCGTTTTTTGTAGGGATAACGTTTGCGTAACTTGCGCACCCGTCTGAACGGTTGCTGTCCTTGAGCGGATAACAAATACCCCCGCAACCGTTATAATAATAATTGCACCAATCACATATTTTGCCTTTGATTTTTTCTTCTTCATTCCATTAGCCTCCTTGATTATCTTTTATTGAGCCTGTATCCGGCTCCCCACTGGGTTTCAATATACTTAGGTTTTGACGGGTTATTCTCAATTTTTTCACGTATGCGGTTTATGTGAACCGCAACGGTTGAATCATCAACAAACGCGTCTATGCCCCAAACTTCGTCCAACAGCTTTGCCTTGCTGAAAACAGTGTTCGGGTTTTCGGCCAAAAATAGTAGCAGATCAAATTCCTTGTTTGCGAACGTGATTTCCCTGTCTTTTAGAAAAACACGTCTGGATTTCTTTTCAATGCGCAAATCTTCTATAATCAAGCTTTCTGAACAGGTGGTTTTGAAATTTGTTAAAAGCTCGTATCTACGAATGTGCGTGCTAACCCTTGCGACAAGTTCAGAAGGTTCAAACGGTTTTACAATATAATCCGTTGCACCCAAGCCTAAGCCTTTGAGCTTGTCTATGTTTTCTTTTTTCGCAGACACGAAGATAATCGGGATGTTTTGCTCCTTCACCAATTCGCGGCAAACCTCAAAGCCGTCCATGTTCGGTATCATTATGTCCAAAACAATCAAGTCATATTTCTCCTGCTGTGCTTTTTGCAATCCCGAATCGCCGTTGTAACATACATCAACTTGATATTGGCTCGCTTCAAGATAATCCTTCTCAAATTCAGCAATTTGTTTATCATCTTCAATAATCAATATTCGTTTCATTTTTTCACCACCTTTGCTCAGTGCGCAGTATCGGAAGAGTTATTACAATGTCTAAACCGTCAATATATTCCTGATTAACCTTAACGTTGCCATTGTGCGCTGAGATTATCCGCTGCACAATCGCAAGCCCAAGACCGTTTCCTCCCGTGGATTGGTTGCGTGATTTGTCGGAGCGGTAGAACATCTTGAAAATATCGCATGCTTCCGTATTCGGAATGCCCCGCCCGTCGTCTTTGAAGGAAAGGATTATGCGATTCTCATCCTTGCTAAGCTCTATATATATGTTACCGAATCCTTCCTTCTTGTATTTAACGCTGTTTCCCAAGAGATTAAGCACGACACGATTGAAGTGCATCAGGTCTATCCTTGCATACGCATATTTGCAGTTTGTTTTAAAATGCAAAAGCATCTCATTGCTTTTAAGCTCATCCTGCATCTCCGAAAGACAGTCCTTGAAATATTCAACCATGTCTATCTTTTCAAATGTAAACGAAACCCTATCCATATCCAAGGTTGAATACAGGAGTAGTTCTTCAACAAGCTTGCTCATCTTGTCTGCGGTAAGTTTTATATTTTGGAGGTAGGTTCTTGTCTTTTCAGGCGTGTTAACAATACCTTCCAAAAGTCCGGAAACAAAACCCTTTATAGAAGTAAGAGGGGTATTCAGGTCGTGGGTTATGCCCGCAATAAGCTCCTTGCGGTTTTCCTCATATTTACGCTCCTCTTCCTTTAGCATAAGCAGGCTTACACGCATATCCTCAAAATCTTCACAAACTTCTCCGAACTCATCATCCTTGGAATAGTTTATACTGTAATTAAGGTTGCCATTTTTTATCTGTCTTGCACCAACCTGCAAGAGCTTAAGCGGCATAAGTATGCTTTTTGATATGATATAGTTCAATACAGATATCATTAGCGCAACAACACAGACCATACCAATGATGGCTATTCTTATTGTGTTTTTCATATATAGAAAGCCTGCGTTTATGATATTTTGACTTGCGTCCTTATTTTTTGGGCTTTCGGTCAGTAAGGTCAGCACAACTTGTATGCCATCTACATAAAGGATGAAATTATAAGCATCTCCGTTAGGATTAGACAGCATATATGAGTTTGTTTTGCTATCGTTAAACAGATTGGTATTTCCTATGATAGCGTTACTCAGGGTTTGATAGCCTTCACTTTGATAGCTTATCCCAGTTCCGGATTGGAAATTTATGCAGTATCCGTTTCCTTCGATAATTTTAAAGATTTTGTGCAGCTGCTCTTGGTCGTTATTAATAATTGCTGTTTCAATATGCTTTAACTGGTCTATCCCAAATTTTGTATCAAACCCCAAGATAGCCAAAAAAATGACTGCAATTCCAAAAAACAAAGGGATTAGAAACATGAGTATATTCGACATAATAAGTCTTTTTCTTACTGACATAGCCATCTCCCTTTAAGGTTAAGAATTCTATCTGCTATACTAACATAAACAAATAAACATTTTATAAACAATTATTTAAAATATAATAAATTTAAAATACTTTGGTTTGCTCAATCGTCTATAAGGTATAACGAAAGGGGTGAGGGGGTAGTGCTCATTGAAGTCTGCTTTGAAGAAAACAAAGATAAGCTGGTTCGTAAGCTTGCATATTGTTCAAACGATAGAGACGGCGCAACGGATGCTGTTCACGAAGCCTTTTATAAAGCAATGCTCCAAAGAGAAATTCCGGAGGCCTTGCCCGATTATTCGCTTAAGGCGTGGCTTTACACGACAGCAAAGAATCATCTTATCGACGCAAAGAGGAGGGAAAGGTACGTTACACAAGTTGAGGATGACTTTGATGAGATTACAGAGGACAGGGACTTGACAGACAAGATATTTGCAGAGCACCTTTTGAGCTTTTTAACGGACGAACAGGCTCAAATTGTGACATTGCGATATTTTAGCGGAATGAACTCATCAGAGATAGGACGGATTTTAAACCTTCCATCGGCAACAGTGCGTACAAGACTGCGAACAGCTATAGCGGTAATGAGGTCGCAAATTCAATGAAAAATTTATTTATGGAGGAAAATTTATGTCTAAGAAATTAAAAATTAATTGCGGTACAGCTTTGCTTTTAAGAAATAAACCAGAGGTGTTTGAGGGTTATGACGAGGTTTGGATTAACACGGGCAGCATTGTTATCTCATCAAAGCTTCAAGCTTTTTTGAAAAGCTTTGCCATGAAATTGAATGCGGGTTCGACAAGCTATATCCGTGTAGATGGCGAGGTTGTTGACATCTTTGAAAACGGCATTGACACCAATGCAGATTATGCGGGCAATTATTTGCTTGCGCATCAAAATATTGTAATCTATGAAGCTCACGATAAAGCACTTCAAACGGCTCAGGGCATGTATGTCTGCGGTAACCTGTATTATTCCGACGCAAACGATACCACCATTATAGCTAGGATTAACGCACAAAAAACGATAATGTACCCGCAGAATGCAAAGGTTATAATCGGAAACAAAGAACTTAACGATGACATCTTACGTGAAGCAGAGGGTTGTACACTTTGGATAGACGGTTGCCTTGAAGCAACAGACAGACAGTCTTTAGAGCTGGCTAAGAAGAACGGCATAAGCTTTATTTCCTCGGAGCTTTTCATAACTCAGGAATTGTTTGATGAATTTGAAACTCTTTTCAAAACCAAAAACAAATATATTGTGCCAAGCGGCTATGCAATTGTTGACAAGCTTACACTTAATGCACTTATAGTTGCACAATATGGTGATAAGATTTTTGTAAGAGGGGATTTGAAAATAAAGGGCGATTTGAGAGGGCTTGAAAACGTAACCTCTGTAATTGTTCAAGGTAAGGCCACGATACCGCTTGAGTGTTTGGATTTGTTTAAGCAGAAGTGTAGGGCGCAAAAGCTTGAGATTTATGAGGGAGAGCTTATTGAAATAAACGGTAAAGAAACCATGACGCATGCACGCCTTGCGGCTGCAAACGAGCTGGGCATAAAAAGTACAATAGTCTGCAACGGAGAGTTGATGTTTGATGAGACTGTGTTGGGCGCGGACTTGGAATGCATCGCATCTGTCTCATACAATGGAACTATAACCATGCCCGGAAGACTAATTCCGTTGCTTAACCGTAAGGTAAAATCAGCCAACGGCAACATGGTTGACTCTGATAAGAAATCTGAAAAGAATCAATATATTTCCGAAGAAAGTAGTGACACCTGCATAAACACAGGCACGTATGTACTCTAAATATTTTAATGTAACAGATTTTACTATTATATAATTTGTTTCATTAACTTTTTGTTGCTAAAGCTGTAGAGTAACCGCTACGGATTAATCAAGGCAGTTTTGGCAACAAAAATTAGCGAAGGGCTAGAAACGAACTACGAAAATCAAAATATTAATAGAAAAAGATTTGCTTTTTTGATAGAATAGTACTAAAAAGCAAGATTAATTCAATTATATAAAATTTAAATGAGGTGAGTTATGATTTTGGAATTTTACGATAGCACTGAAGCTGAAAAATACATAAAGATTTTAGAAAGTAAAATTAAAAAACTTATTCCAGTAACACTTGATCAAGATGGTAATTCATTAGTTTATAGACTTAAAGAAAAAACTCATTTTAATAAAGATTCATTAAAAGAATTCCTTTCTTCTTACAACCATTTGACAAAATATGGGTGT
>CAYPQA010000018.1:0-24926 GCA_964412725.1 uncultured Eubacteriales bacterium | reverse complement strand
CTTGAAAATAGTAGCACTATGTTATAATATGGAAATCTCTAAAATTACGACAGATAAAGCTGAGGTGAAATAATTGCAGATTGTTTTAATTGGGATTTATATGATGTTAACGGTGTCGGGGCTTGTGCTTATAAAGCTTGGTGGTACGGGTACCAGCGTTGCAATCCAGAGTAATATTTTAATAGCAAATGTTAATTTGTTGCTTATTTTAGGCTTGCTTTGTTATGTATGTTCGTTTGTTATGTTTACAGTAATTGTACAGAAATATGAATTGGGTTATATTTTTCCTATAGTTTCGGGTATAGTTAATGTCTTGGCTGTTATTGCGGGGATTATCTTCTTGAAGGAATCCATTAATGTCTATGGCATTGTTGGCATTGCAGCCGTTGTGCTTGGTATTGTTTTGATGAATATTAAGAGATAATTTTTTTGAAATCATTAGATAGGGGTTAGGTGTCGGAGTTTCCACATCTTACTCGTATCTTTTTTTTATGTCCGATGATATAATCGGTCTACAGGCGAGTGTTCAAAAAACAAGGGGGGAAGTTTTATGAAGTTTGAAAAAAATATTTTCCAAAGAAATTTTTTGATTATCGCATTTATTGGATTTTTTGTTTTTGTTGCAGCTTTTATTATAAGGGATGAAATGAGCAGGAATGCGGATATAGATAGGAACGTTAGCTATATTGAATTCAATGAACTTGCGGATAGGGGTATGGTTGAGAGCGTTTCGATAACAGATGGAAAAAGGCTCACATTTAGGATGATCGGTGATGAAACTGTTTATTATACGGATAATCCAAGGAAAGAAGGACTTAAAGAAGATTTGCTTATGAAGGGTATAAGCGTTAATGAGGATGATTACGCAGGGCTTATATCATCATTCTTGCCGCTTGCGTTGATGGGTGGTTTCTTTTATATGTATTCGAGGGGACGTAAGTCAACGGCTATGGCTTTTAATGCTAAGGCTGTTTCAGAAGCTCATAAAGGGACTTTATTTACAGATATTGCAGGCAATGATGAAGCGAAGGACAGCGTTGCGGATATTATTGACTTTATGAAAAACCCAACAAAATACGAACGGTTCGGTGCAAAAATGCCAAGGGGCATTTGTCTTTACGGTTCACCAGGAACAGGTAAGACGCTTATGGCCAGGGCAATAGCAGGTGAGGCAGGAGTACCGTTTTTTGCTGTTTCTGGTTCAGACTTTGTTCAGATGTATGTGGGCGTTGGCGCAAGTCGTATAAGAGAGCTTTTTAAAAAGGCAAGAGAGGCTGGAAAAGCGGTTATATTTATTGATGAGATTGATGCGCTTGGCAAGAAAAGAAATAGTGTGAACGGTAATGACGAGAGAGAACAAACGCTTAATGCGCTTTTGACTGAGATGTCCGGTTTTGATAATAAATCAGGAATTGTTGTCATAGCGGCTACAAACCGCCTTGATACTCTTGACGAGGCTTTGCTGAGGCCGGGTAGATTTGACAGGCAGATAGAAATAAGCTTGCCGGATGTGAATGCAAGGCAAAGAATTTTGGAGTATTACTTGAAAGACAGACCATTAGCCGAGGATGTTAACGTTGCGGAGCTTGCAAAAACGACGGTTTATTTCTCAGGTGCAATGCTTGAATGTTTGGTGAATGAAGCAGCAATACTTGCAGCAAAGGCTGAAAGCGTGTTTATAAACCATGAGCATTTTGACAAGGCTCATTCGATAATTTTAGCAGGCAGCGAGAAACAGGACAGGAGCTTTATAAGCGAGCATGACAGAAATGTCACAGCTTATCACGAAGCTGGCCATGCGTTAATTTCAAAGCTTTTATTGCCAGAAAACACAGTTTCAAAAATTACAATTATACCAAGCACTAAGGGAGCGGGCGGATTTTGTATTAATATCCCCAAGGAAAAGCTTTTCTATACAAAACAGGATTTGGCTTCACAAATCTGTGTAAGTTTCGGAGGACGCTGTGCCGAGGAGTTAATTTTCGGAGACGACAACATAACAACAGGCGCATCGAACGACATAGAAAAAGCCACGTCTCTTTTAAAAGATTACGTGGCTAGGTTTGGTATGGGTAGTGGGCTTTTAAATTTGAATATGTTTGATGAAGGGAACAAGGGGTTATACGAGCAGTGCTTAGCTTTATCGGACAGTCTTTACACCAAGTGCAAGACTTTGCTTACCGAAAACAGAAAAATACTTGAAATAATAGCCCAAGAGCTATTGACAAAAGAAACACTTTACGAGTATGATTTAGAAAGACTTATGACCATTTGACTTTTATCAAGTATCGTATCGTGCATAACGTAAGCCTCCATTTGTAAAGAATTTTCGGTTCCCGTCAATCTGTAGCTTTTAGGGATTTTCATGAAGGACTTGTCAGCTTTTTGTACGGATACAAATTCGTCAAAAAGGCTTTCAAGTTCTTCTTTTAAATCGTCCCTGTTTTCAAAAAAGCTGTATAAGGATTTCTTTTGCAAGGGCGAATATTTGAATAATGTGACGGCAGCCTTGTTGGACGATATGATTATGCCGTCTCTTTTTATGCAGATAAGGGCTGTGGTAAAGTTTTCAAACAACAGCTCTTTTGTGTTTTCTGCAAAAAATAATGAGCTTTCAAGGTATTTAAGATTGGTTATGTCTTTTGTGACATTTGTTATACCAAATATGCCTTCCTTATCACTTTGTATACAGAAAAGTGACATTTCGAGATAGCATATCGTGCCATCCTTCTTTGTTCGCCATCCATTTTCAACATAGGAGCCATTTTTGAATGTCGCGTCAATGCGGCTTTGAATCTTTCCTGAGTTTACATCTTCCTCTGGATAGATTATATCTATGTTTTTGCCGACGACCTCTGATGCTTTGTAGCCGAGTAACAACTCAGCACCTGTATTCCAGTACATTATCGTTCCGTTTTTGTCCATGGAATAGATTGCATAATCCTTAATGCTGTTTATAAGGTTATTCATATATAGAATGCGGTCTTGAATCTTTTTTTCAAGTTCGTCGATTAGATTTTGAATAAGTCTGTTTTGGAATTTAAGCTCAACGGTAAGGCGTTTGGTTTTTTCATATGTTAGGCTATTGTCAAGTGCAAAGCCTATATAATGCCGGATAAGATTAATTGTACTCACAAGTGTGTCACTATAATTCCTTACAGATGCGAATACCATAATACCCAATTGCTTTTCTGTACTTAATATCGGAACTATGAGTAAGCTTTTTGGCTTTATCTTTCCAAGAAAGGTTTTTACAAGGTAGATTGTATCGTCGGGCAAGTCCTTTATAACCTTTATCTCATTGGAATTTGCGGCCATACCCAAGAAACCCTCGCCCAAGGCTATGTCAAATTCCGAATAAAGATTATTTCCAAAGCCGTAAGAGTGCTTGATTTCCAGCTTGTTCGTTGCCACATTTGTAATATAAAAGGCGCAACCTATGCTGCCTGTAAAATCCATTAATTTGGGCAAAATATCACTCAAGAGTTTGTCAAATTCTATGTTAACAGCAACTGAATTTATAAGGTCAAGCACGTCTGCACGGGAACGTTCTTTAGAATGGAGGTTTTCACGCACATCCTCAATAATAGCATAAAAATCTGACAGGCTTTCATTGGGTAGAACGATAGGATTATCCAAAGGCTTTTCAAATGTATCATTGAGGAGACTTTGAGCCAGCCGAGTCATCTGCAATATACTTCGTTTAATTTTGGTTTTAGCTCTGATTGCAAACACAAAGTACATAATCGTACAGAAACATACGCTTGCTATTATGCACAAATAGAGTAAAATATCGCTGTTTATATCAGCAGTAAACATTAAAACACCCCCATTGGCATTGGTCATTAATGCTAAGATTATAACATCATACTTTCAAAAGGTAAATAAGAATCGGAGGAATTATGAAGAAATTTAATTTAAACAAGAAATACATTGAAATTGCGCTGTATGTGCTGTTCGTCATTTTCGCTACAATCGTTATCAATAAGGTTATAACCAATATTGAGAACATAAGTTTTGGGTTTACGCAGATTTTGGCCGTTACCAAGAAGGTGCTTATGCCTTTTATAATCGGATTCTTTATAGCATATTTCTTAAATCCATCTGCGCGTTTTATCGAAAAGCAGTTTGAGATTTGGGATGTTGCAAAGAAAAAGCCTTCCAAAAGACGTATGCTGTCCGTGCTTATGACCTATATCTTATATATCGGTGCATTGGTTTGGATTGTGGCTTATCTTGTGCCGGAGATTTCTTCAAACACTCAAAAGCTCGTCGTAAGCTTGCCCAAGGAAGCTGAAAATCTGCGAAGCGGTGGGTTGAGCAACAATAACATTATACAAACGGCGGTGGATAGTGTTAATGAATTATTTTCAACAGACTTTGATGCAAGCAAACTTGTTGACGACTATATCATCGGACCGCTCACAGACCTTTTCTCTCAATTCCCTGAAATGGCAGGTGCGCTCATTCAAGGAACGATGAGCGTTGCAAGCACTCTCTTGAATGTTCTTTTAGGCGTTGTTATCGGGTTTTATATGCTCTGTGACAAGGAGCGTTTTGGTGATATTATAAGACGGTTTTTAACAGCTATTTTTAAAAAGAAAACCTCTGAAACAATAATTCACTTAGCTCACACATCAAATAACTATTTTGAAAAGTTCTTTATCGGAAAGGTTATTGATTCTGCAATAATCGCGCTTATCTTCTTCGTTATATGTATTATAATAAGGGCTCCGTATGCTGTACTTTTGAGCCTAATAATCGGTGTTACAAACATGATTCCTTATTTTGGCCCTTTTATAGGGGCGGTTCCTGTTATTTTGATTGTGTTTTTGAATAATATAAATAACCCGCTTATGGTCTTGTGGTTTGCAATCATTATCTTTGCCCTCCAACAATTTGACGGAATCTTCCTTGGCCCAAAGATTATCGGAGATTCAATCGGGCTTCGTCCCATATCGGTTATTTTTTCAATCCTTGTTGGAGGTGCTTTGTTTGGTGTTTTGGGTATGTTTTTCGGTGCACCGGCATTTGCAATAATCCTAAAGGCTGTAAACTCTTTGGTTGACAGGCGTTTAAATAAAGTTGAAAATCAAAACGGGGGTATCTAATGGAAAAATTAACTACAAAAAGAGGTATTCTCTTATTTTTTATTCTTATTATTGTGAATTTTATATTTTTGGTTTCTTCCGGTATCATATTTGCAATTACAAAGTATGTTTTCGGAAACGATACAGACCTAGCTTATCTTATGATTATAAGTGAGGTTGTTATATTCATATTGCCGATTATAGTTTTTTTATTAATAACTAAATTAAACCCTCTTGATATTCTTAGCATCAGGTCTATATCATTAAGAAATGTGCTTTATGTTGTTGTTTTAAGCTTGATCTTTATACCTTTTTTTTCATTGACCAGTGCAATATCCTCGCTTTTTTCACGTAATATCTCATATGATGTTATAAGCCAGCTTGTTTTTAATCCGATTTTGGCTTATGCCTCTATTGCTATTGCCGCACCATTATGTGAGGAATTAATGTTTCGAGGGCTTTTAAATGCACATTTTAAACAAATGCCTTTACGAAAAATGGCTTTATTAAACGGTCTGCTTTTCGCAATTATACATTTAAATCCTCATCAATTTCTTGCTGCGTTTATTGCCGGTATTTTCTTCACTTATCTTGTTCACTACACCGGTAGCATTTGGGCGTCTATCCTATCGCATTTTGTTATAAACGGTTCGCAAGTGTTTTTGGCAGTTACAATTACATCTATGCTTGGTCAAGAAATGATTGAAAGTTCTGCGGCTGCCAACAAAGGTGAAACCTTTCAGCTCCTTATATTACTCTCCGGCATTTGTCTTATACTTTCTCCATTATTTGTTTGGCTTTTTAACAGATTTAAAAAGAACGCGTAAAAACATAAAAACCGCCTACAGTGAAATGAATTGTTTTCACTGTAGGCGGTTTTTATTTAGGATGAGTATAGTACACCATATGGCTCTATGGTTTTATCTTCAAAGCTTACGCTTTGGCCATTATGGTTAATCACGGCCGTTATAAGCTTTTCATTGAAATATTTTTTACAGAGTTCCACACCTTCGGGTGTTATTGTGTATTCTATGCCGCTTTCGCTAAGCACTGTGTCTGTCAAGCTTTGCAATTCAGCCTCAGCCATTGCAGTTCCTAGGTAGTATACCTTTCCTGAACCATAATGGTTTAGAGTAACAGCGGCATATTCGTTGAAAAATTCGTCGTCATAACGGTATAGCTGCTTTGCTGTTGTCGTTTTAAGCATGTCGCGGAAAACTGAGCCGGTGGTTTTTTTGCCGTCTTGGGCAATAAGAGGGACGGTCACGCCTTGGGCGAGAGCCTCTATCTCTTCTACATAGCCGCCAATAAAATCTGTGGTATATATGGGGATTTTCTGACCAAGCACAAGGTTATTGTCTATGTCCTTCAAAGCACTTCTAAAGCCCAAAATAACTGTGCCGCCGTTTTCTGCAAACTGTCTCAACCGTTTTAAAACGTCTTCTTTATATATAATCAAATGCGGAAGGACAACCACGCTATAGGTCGAAAAATCTTTATCGGATGAAATAACGTCTATGGATACATTGCGTGCGTAGAATGGCTTATATAATCTATAAATTCCCTGCTTATTATCGAAAGCCTCGCTTTGCCTCTGTATCCTAAAGCTTGCAAGACTATCATAGTCGTAAACGAGTGCGACCTTTGACTTTACGGATGAAGACATAAGCTCGGGATTTTCGGACATATGTTTAAAGAAATTTTGGACTTCGTAAAATTTACGCTTTTTTTCATTTGTGCTGTCGATAATACCATAGCAAAACTGTTCCGCACCCTTTACAGCCTCTCTGAAACGAAAGTAAATAATAGCTGATGCACCGTGCATAACGGCTTGATAACTCCAGAGCTTGGCTTGGTTAGGTCTTGGCAAATATCCTATAACATCATGACCTTGTGCTCCCATTATAGCCTCGGTTATATAAAAGCTTTCGCCCTTTAAGCCACGCATATAATCCAAGCCGCAAGCTATTTCATGTGGGGGGATAGGCTCTCTTTGACCACCCCATACAGGATAGTTGTTGTAAGCCACAACATCTATGTGGTGTGCCATTTTTGAAAAGTCAATGCTTTTATCAAATCCACCGCCCGAAAAGTCATGTATTACAGAAACATCAGCAGGCAAGCTTTTGCGTAAAATATCGTATTGCAATTTTATATAACTTTCGGCCGAAAAGCTACGAAACCTCGCCCAATCCAATCTAAAAGAAGGATTATGAGCGGCTATGGTTGACTTAGGCGTAGGAATCTCATCAAAGCTGTTATATGTGAGGTTCCAAAATACAGTGCCCCATCTGTCATTTAGTTCGGAAATCGTTTTGTACTTATCTTTTAAAAATTCCCTAAACGCATCCGTACAGCTTTCGCAATAGCAATCATCACTGCCCTCATGTCCGAATTCATTATCTATCTGCCATGCAATAATCGCCTTTTCATCTTTATAATGATTTACAAGAGCGGATACGATTTTAACGGTAAGCTCTCTATAAGTCTTACTGTTAAAGCAGTATACGCGTCTGCCTCCAAAGCTACAGCGTTCGCCATTAATAAACGATAAAGCACAGGATGGATATTTTTTGTAGACCCATGCGGGCATCGTTGCCGTTGGTGTACCAAAAATAATATTTAATCCTCGTTCTTTAGCTCTTGCAATAACGTCATCAAAATATTCAAATTCGTAACGTCCTTCCTCCGGCTCCATTATATGCCAGGCAAATTCACCTATACGTATAGTGTTGGCACCGAGTTCAACTATAGTGTCCAAATCCTTTTCTAACATTTCAAAATCCCATTGCTCTGGATAATAGTCAACGCCCAATATATTGCTCTTAAACGATTCCATTGGGGAAAACCTCCTCAAATTCACACGAATATGTTAAAAAGTCACCTAACAACTCGGGTATAGCAATGCCGGCATGCTTAAGCACAAGTCCGCTATATATATCACCTGTTTTTGTATCCTTGTACCATTTATTCTCATCCGCACAGCTTATGCGAACCCTGTAAAGAGGCTGATTTGGTATGCTTAAAATTTGTACATAAGTGAAAAACAGCCTGTCTTTTTGAGCCGATGCGAAACACCAAGCCGCAGAGTTTCCTTCAAACGGATTTTTAATACGGTAAAAATCTCCGTTACGTATCAGGTCTTCGTGTGATTTATAAATTTTAATTTGCTCTTTAATTATCTCCTTTTCCTCGTCTGTAAGCTTACCCAAGTCCATTTCATAACCGAAACCGCCAGTAAATGCAACATACCCCCGTGTATGAAGGGGCGTACATCTTCCGGTCTGATGATTTGGTGAACTGCTTACATGTGAAGCCATAGCACTTATTGGATAGGTCAGAGAAGTTCCCATCTGAATTTTAATACGTTCTATAGGGTCTGTATTATCGCTTGTCCAGTGCTGAGGTGCAAAATACATCATACCCGGGTCAAAACGTCCTCCGCCACCACAACAGCCTTCAAACAATATATCTGGAAATGTCTGTCTTAATCTCTCGAAAAGTCCATAAACCCCTAATATATTCCTATGCCATGTTTCACGTTGCCTATTAGGCTCGCTCAATTGAGATTGAACCTCTGAAAGACTTCTGTTAATGTCCCATTTTATATATTCTATATTTGCACTTTTAAGCACGCGGGAAATTACATCATATAAATAATCACAGACGTCTTGCCTTGACAAATCCAATGCAAGCTGTGAGCGCGATTCCTGCATATGGCGGTTATTCACCTGCAGACACCATTCGGGATGTTCTTCAAAAAGCCTACTGTCTTTGGATATCATTTCAGGTTCAATCCATAGCCCAAGCTTCATTCCCATCGAATTAACCTCATTGGCCAATCTTGATAAACCGCCTTTGAGCTTTTTCTCATTGACATACCAATCGCCTAGAGCGCATTTGTCGTTGTTTCTTTCTCCGAACCAGCCGTCGTCAACAACAAGCATTTCTATGCCAAGCTCAGAGGCCTGTTTAGCCAAAGTTAAAAGACTGTCTGTGGTGAAGTCAAAGTAAGCTGCCTCCCAGCTATTTATAAGCACAGGACGTCTTTTATTTATATCTCTTAACAAGTGCTTGTTATAGAATCTATGGAAATTTCGTGACATCTGCCCAAGACCGTTTGAGGAATAGGTTATAACTACCTCAGGAGCGGTAAAGCTTTCTCCGGACATTAGACACCATTTGAAGTCTGTTGGGTTTATGCCCATAAGGACGCGCGTTTGGCTTATGGGGTCAACCTCACAAAAGGCAGCAAAGTTTCCGCTGTAAACCAAGTTGAATCCATAAGCTTCACCGTTTTCCTCGTCAGCATTTGGAGAAACAAATGCTAAAAATGGATTATATTGATGACTGGAATTGCCGCGCATGCTCTCAATCAATGAAATGCCATGGTGAACAGGTCGTCTTTCGATTTGGCGTTCACATGCCCAGCGACCATTTAAGGTTATTAAATGAAAATCCGAATGGTGAAAGTCCAGAGCGGCGGACATAATACGGCTCAGATAAACCGTATAATTTCCCGCATTGCGTATAACGACGTTTCTGGTTAAAACATCAGAATCCTTGAATACTGTATAAAACAAATCGGCCTCAACGCCGGAGGTGCCGTCTACTAAGGTTATCTTCAACGTGCACGCGTCGTCCTCGTTTGCAGACGAGGACGGTAACGGCGCGAGTGAATGCTTTCCTTTGAAAATATTATGACATTTGTAACGCATATCTGTGGCTGTGGAGCCGTCCGGCAACTCAACGGTTATGGCCGCAGTACGATAATCCCCGACACCAAACCCAGGATATTCCTGAGTTGCGGTATCTAGGGAATATCCGCGGTTACCGCGGGCTTCCAGAGGATTTCCGGAAAACCCGCGGTCTTTAAACCTCACAAGATAACCAAGGTTAGTGTCATTAATATAGTTTCCGTAGTAAAGGTGCGACAAAACACCTCCGGGAAAAAGTTTCATAACATAGCTCGTTGTGAAACCATCAAGCTTAAATATTTCATTTTTACTGTCAAATGTTATAGTCAAGTTAAATTCACATTCCCTTTTAAGGTCAATACCTAATTATTTTACAGCCGAGCCTACGGTCATAGCTTTTTCCACCTGTTCACTCAATAAAACATAAACAACAACAGTTGGAAGACTTGCAATAACCATTGCGGCACCCATTGCACCCCAGTTTGTAGTAAATTCGCCTTGGAAGAATAGAAGTCCTAAAGGCAAGGTTTTAAGAGATTCCTTTGTTATGAGGATTAAAGCCATAGTAAATTCATTCCATGCATTAAGGAATATGAAGATACAGACAGTGGCAATAGCCGGTGATATCGTTGGCACAATGATTTTAAGAAAAGTAGTGTAAATATCAGCTCCGTCAATACATGCTGCCTCTTCAAGTTCTTTTGGAAGTGTGCTGAAAAAGCCCGAGAAAACCATCGTTGCAAACGAAAGGTTAAATGCTATATATGGTAAGATTATGGCAAGACGTGTATTTGCGATTCCCAAATCACGAACCAAGATAGCAAGCGGTATCATTATAACCTGAATCGGTATAAACATACCCAAGAGCATGTAGGTTTTCAGATGCTTTTGAAATTTAAAGCGGAGCCTTGTAACGGCAAAGCTGAACATAAGAGATAGGATAACGGTAAAAATAACCGTGGAGACAGTGGTGATAACGCTGTTTACAAAATAAACCGGCACGTTATATGCACTCATAGCTGTCTGATAATTCTCAAAACGTAACGTTGTCGGAAAACCAAACGGATTTGTTACGAATATCTCATCGTTATTTTTGAAAGAGTAAAACAACATCCACACAAGTGGGTATAAGGAAAATATGGCGTAAAACCACAAAGCCGCCTGCTTTATAATGGATAGGGTTCGGTCTTTTGCACTCATAAGCCATACCTCCTTAATAGGTTATAGGCTCTTTGGAAACAAGCCTGTTGATTATAACTGTTGCGATAAGACATTCGATAACGAGTAAAACCGCTGAGGCGCTGCCGTATCCGTATTGGTTGATACGAAATGCTGCGCGGTTCATAAGATATGTGAGCGTATAGGTTGCATTACCGGGGCCTCCGCCTGTCATAATATAGATGTTTGCAAAAGCATTCAAGCCTCCTGTAACGGCTAATACAATACAGAACTTATAGCTTTCGGCCATAAGAGGGATGGTAATCTTCCAATGTGCCTTCCAGCTTGTACAGCCGTCGATTGTAGCCGCTTCGAAGAAATGTTCGGGTATAGACTTAGCGGCGGTAAGGAGAAGAATAAAGTGGTAGCCCGCATATTGCCATGAATTTGTAAAGATAACTGCGTAAATTGCTGACTTTTCGTTTGAAAGCCACTCTTGCTGATAGTTTATGCCGAGTGCTCTTAATGCCATATTAAATAAACCAGTTTCGGGATTAAGTATGGACAACCAAAGCTGACATACAACCGTTATAGATAAAACAACAGGTATGAAATAAGACACTCTCAAAAAGCGCTTGCATTTAGTGTCAACATCAATAACAGCCAAAGCCAAAAGTGTGCCAACCACTACTTGAAATATAGTCTGCAAAACAGCGAATATTAACCCATTTTTTATTGATATGTGAAAAATCTTATCATCAAATAATTCAACGAAGTTGCGCATACCAATAAAAATAGGCTGAGATACTCCGTCCCACTCATAAAGGCTCTTTATAAATATTTGTGAAACCGGATACATAACCATTAAAGTAAATATAGCAAGGGTAGGAACCGCAAAAATAATTATTGCCATTTTATCGTTTAAATATTTTTCCAATGATCAGCCCTCCTTGTCAGATTTGTATAAATAGGTTTTATTTGTTTTGTACCTTTTCAATTGCCTTAATGAATTCATCTGCAGAATATCCACCTGCAACCATACGTTGGCTTTCGTCCTCAAGGGTTACCTTAAGGTTGGAATTTCCTATGCCCCAAGAGAAAGCTGAAGTGCTTTCAATCTTTGGAATAAATTCCGAAAGCTTTTCCATCATAGGTGGGTATGGCTTTTCGATAGCCTTATCAACCTTTGTTGCAACGATTGGGTTAGCGCGTTGGGTGTATTTATACTCTGCATATTTCTCGGACAAGAACGCTGCAACCTGTGCGGCAAGTTTCGTATCTTTTGATGAAGGAGAAACCGCATAGCCGCCTAAATTACCGCTACCTGAGAAATTATATTTTGAAGATTCAACCTTATCTGCGGATAGTGCTGGGAACGGAATCCAATCAACCTTATCTCCCAAACTCTTTGTAGAATCTTCAATTTCCCACTGACCATTTAAAAACATAGCTGCGTTACCAGCATAAAACGTTGAACGCGCTTGGTCGTAGTTCATATTTGTTGCACCTTTTTGTACAAGGCCTCTTGAAATTAGCTCTTGAAAACGGTTTGCAGCATCAATATAGCCCGCCTCAGTAATCTTTAAGCCCTCCTGGTCAAGACCTTTAACGCCTGAAGGTACATTACGGGTTGCAATTAAGTCAAAAAGCGCAACACAAGGCCATTTTTCCTTTGCAAAAACAGCAAGCGGAGTAATGCCTGCAGCGTTAAACTTGTCTATCGCAGTTAAAAGTTCATCATATGTTTCGGGGATTTTAACATCATTTTTCTCAAATATTTCTTTGTTAACGTAAAGCAATATCATTTCGTGTCCTGCATAAGGGAAGGCATAGATATTTCCGTCTGGATGATAGAGAATATTCTTTGTGCTCTCCATTATCTTGTCTGTAAAGCCAAATTCTTTAGCATAATCGTTTAAGACCATTATGTTGTTTGATTTTACAAAGGTGTTAATCTGGTCAACGCCAACTTGAAATATGTCCGGCATATTTCCGGTTGCTGCATAAGTCTTTAGCTTTTGACCATCATCCTGAGCTTGGATATCAAGCTCCAATTCAACATTAGGCATAACCTTTTTGAGCTCGGCTACCGCATAATCATAAGGTAGCTTAGTGTCATCGTCTGAATACTGAGCATAAATCCTAAGCTTTGTTGGCGCATTGGGGTCAGTCTTAGTTGAAGTGCTGTTACCCCCGCCATTACATCCGGATACTAAGACAGCACTTGCAGCTAAAGCGGATGCCAATCGGACAGTAAGTTTGTTGATTTTCATAAAATGTTCCCTCCTCAATAATTTGTACTAAGATTTTTTGATTATGTCAATAATTATAAGCATAATAACTATAACATGAAATGGATAAAACGCACTATACATGTAAAAAACGCTACAAACAAATAATTGTAGCGTTTCAATGAGGTAAACCATGCACAATATTACTAAACTCTGAAGGCGCTATGCCAAAATGTTTCTTGAAACTTTTGCTGAAATATGCCGCGTCATTAAAGCCCGCTTCGTGACAAATGTCACAAAGCTTTACATTTTTAGACGTAATTAGGCTTTTGGCTTTTTCCATGCGAAGGTTATTTATATACTCAAGAACAGTTACACTGTATTGCTTTTTAAAAACCAAGCGCAGATAGCTTGGATTTACGTATAGGGCATCAGCAATGCTTTTTACACTGGTCTCAGGTACAGCAAAGCGCTCATCAATAAGCCTTTTAGCTTTTTGCGCCAAAAGACTTGAACGTGTAATCTTTTTTGAAGAGCTAATGCCATCTGGCAGTTGGATTTGATTCATAGGCGTCTGTTCGTTGAATTTTTCTATAAGTACGGACAACACATCCATAAATTCTTCTTCCTCAACCGGTTTTAAAATATAATCCAAAACTCCTACCTTTATAGCCTGCTGAGCATATTCAAATTCATTATGGCCTGTTATTAAGATAATTTCTATGTGCTTTTTAAGTCTTCTAACCTCCTTTGCAAATTCTATGCCATTTAAGATGGGCATATTTATATCTACAAAGCAAACATCGACTTGTATATTCGCGCAAAGCTCAAGTGCATCCCTTCCGTTTTTTGCCGTGGCGACGATGCAAATGCCGTACTTTTCCCAATCAATAAACGTCTTGAAATAACGCAAGAACAACTCCTCGTCATCAATAACAATCGCTTGTATCATAACCCTTCTTCCTCTCTTTTGGGAATTAGAATTGTTATTTCGGTAAAACTGGTATACTCGCTTTTTATTATAAGCCCATATTCATTACCGAAGTACAGTTTTATCCTTGTGTCAACACTTTTCAATCCGAACGAATCTGAATTTTCATCTAAAAGCAATGAGTCTAGACGCTCAGGTTTTATGCCTATTCCATTGTCATGTACAATAATTGCAATTTTGTTGCCCTTGTCTTCAGTTGATATAGTAAGTGTTCCAACGCGCTCGCCTTCCTTCAAACCATGGTATATGGCGTTTTCAACAAGAGGCTGGATAGATAACTTAGGTATTAAATAATGATTCAAACTAACGTCTATCTGTTCTACGCATTCAAACAGGCCTTCATATCTTAACTTTTGAATTTTTAAATAGTCTTCAACGTTCTTCAATTCGGAGCCTATAGGGATAAATTCCTTTCCACCGCTTAAGGCTATACGATAGAAGTCTGCTAACGCCTTTGTTGTGGTCTTTGCGCTGTCTGTCATTCCCATGTGGGCTAGGATATATATTGTATCTAGCGCATTGTAAAGAAAATGAGGTTTTATTTGGCTTTGAATTAATGATAATTGCAAAAGACGCTTTTTTTCGTATCCGTCCTTTATACGCTCAACAAGTTCATTGTTTTCAACTATCATTGAATTAAAAGTTATTCCTAAAACTTCAATCTCATTTTGACTTTCCACCGTTTCTATACGAGCGCCCATATCCTTTCTCACTTGGCTTATCCTTTCACATAAGTCTAAGATAGGCTTTGAAAGATATTTGGAAAGCACAATGGCCAAAAATATTCCGAAAAGAAAAAATAGAACCGTACAAATTCCAAAATATATGATTAGCGCATTCATGTCCTTCAAAATTTCATTTATAGGCACAATATAAACCAAATCTACGCCAAGCTTTGTTATGGGTTTAGCATTTTGAACATACAAAGAACCGTTAAACCATACGTTTGTGGGTTTTTCTTTCTGACTGTCGGATAATGGAAAGTTTGTTAAAAGAAGTGATTTATCTGTGGATGACAATACCTCGCCCTTATCATTAACAATAAAGTATTGAGAGTGTTTTGTTATACCCAAATCTTCATACACATTTGATATCTGACTTTCATCCAATACCAAAAAAAGATATCCGATAAGGTTGCCTGAAATTATATCGTGAACATTTTTACCCGCTACAACAAGTGCGCGTTCATCACCTTCCGGTAAAAATGGCTTGTAAACGCCTATATCGAACCATACAGGCTTTGTGCTTTGGCTTGATACGGTTTGGATAAGCTCCGTTGGCAATTTATCTTTAAAAGACTGAGCAATGGCAATGTTAGTTCCGTACACATTACCCTTTTGGTCAAGAAAAATAGCATTGCTTATGTCGCCATAGGCGGTTATTGCCCTATATAGGTTTCGCTCTAAAATACTTTTCTCTGTAATTGATATCTTCGTATCGTCTTTTAAGAATTGTAGTTCATTAAGACCTATAACGAGCATATTAGAGCATAACTCTATATTATTAAGCTTAAATTCAATGCTGTTTGTAACGACTTTTATGTCATTGATCGCAACGTCATTTGTATGATTAATGATTATATGTTTAATTATCGCACCCGTGCCTATAAAAAGCAAAAGAAGTATATTTGCAATGAGTATTGCGTAGCTGATTATAAGCTTTCTTTGGATATTAAGTTTTTGGAAGTGTGCTAACATTGTGTACCTCCCGCTTATTGGCATCCTCTAAGCCGATCCAAATTTTCTTTAATCTTTTTTTCAACCCCATTTTCTGAGGGCTTGTAATATATTTTATCTTTAAGCTCATCGGGCAAATATTGTTGTTTAACGTATGCACATGGATAATCATGCGGATATTTGTAGCCTGTCACGCCAAGGGTTTTAGCATCCCTATAGTGCGCATCACGCAAATATATTGGAACGCCGCTGATTTGTATGCGTGACACATCATCCCAAGCGGAGAATACTGCATTGCAAGATGCGTTGCTTTTGGGAGCGCAGGCAATATAAGCCACCGCCTGCGAAAGGATGATTTTACACTCGGGCAGACCGACCATGCTTGTAGCCTGTGCCGCGGATACGGCAACCATAAGTGCATGGGGGTCGGCGTTGCCCACGTCCTCCGACGCACAAATCATGATGCGCCTTGCTATGAACATAGGGTCTTCTCCTGCATAAAGCATCCGTGCCAAGTAGTACACGGCAGCGTCGGGGTCTGAACCGCGCATGCTTTTTATGAAGGCGGATATGGTATCGTAATGGTTGTCCTCTGTCTTGTCATACTTTATTGCGCGTTTTTGAATACATTCAGATGCAACATTCAGGTCTATTCTGATAATGTCGTTTATAGGTTCGGTGCTCAAAACAGCTAACTCTAAGCCATTAAGCGCATTTCTTGCATCACCATTGGACGTATCTGCGAGGAATTCATAAGCTTCATCTGTGATTTCAATATTCAAATTTCCAAAACCTTTTTCATCCTCAATTGCTCTTTTGAGCAATTTTTTTATATCTTCTTTACTAAGTTCATTAAGCGTGAGAATTACGGAGCGCGAGACAAGAGCCTTGTTTACCTCAAAATACGGATTTTCGGTTGTGGCACCTATTAATATCAAACGTCCGCTTTCTACTTCCGGCAATAATGTATCTTGCTGTGACTTATTAAAACGGTGTATCTCATCAATAAATAAAATTGTCTGGCGCCTTAAAAGGTCGAATTCTGTTTTTGCCTCTTCTATAATCTCTTTAATATCCCTTACGCCTGCCATCGTTGCGTTAAGTTGCCTAAAGCATGATTTTGTCGTGTTTGCTACAATCCTCGCCAATGTGGTTTTGCCCGTTCCAGGAGGCCCGTAAAGTATAATGCTCCTTAGTTTATCTGCCTTGATAAGCCTGTAGAGAAGCTTATCTCTACCAACAATATGCTCCTGTCCTACGAACTCTTCAAGGCTTTGGGGTCTTAACCTTGCGGCCAATGGTGTTTCCTGCTTCAAAGCAAAACCTTCTTTCAATTATATTTGACACAGAACGTATTGAAATTATATATTTTGAACACAATAAAAAAAGAGAGGAAACGGAAAATTGCACTTTTTCATTCCCACTATCAAAATTTAGCTAATGTGTAAAGAATTTAATATAATGACCCTATCCAGCCCCGCCAAGTCTTTTATAACTCGGGATTGTATAGGGTTATTATTTTGCCTAAATAATTGCACAACAAGATCGGCTTGATTATAGCCGATTTCTAAGATTATAAACCCGTTTGGTGACAAAAGAGACCAAGCATCTCTTGCTATAATCTTATAAAAATCAAGCCCTTGATGCCCGCCGTAAAGGGCTTTTTGGGGTTCGAATTGTACGCCAAGCGGAAGGCTGTTCATTTCGTTTTCGTCAATATATGGGGGGTTTGAGATTATAAGGTCAAACTTGTAGTTGATTTCTGTATTTCTAAACGGCTCAAACATATTTCCTTGAAAAAGCTCTATGTTACAGTTATGTCTTTCTGCATTTTTACGTGCAATAGACAATGCCGCCTCGCTTATATCAGAGGCGGCTGTTTTTATTTTTGCATAATACGAAAGAGATACTGCAATGCAACATGAACCTGTACATAGGTCGAGTGCGCTTTTGAGCTTATGCTCTTTTATAAGTGAAAGCGCAGTCTCTACAGCCGTTTCGGTATCAGGGCGCGGGATGAGAACGTTTTGGTCTACATAAAAGTCTAAGCCCATAAACTCACAATGGTTGGTTATATATGCAACAGGCTCTCCGTTTTTGCGGCGAGCTAGCATACTTTTATAGGCTTGCACTTGAGTTTCATTTACGCTGTAATCCCCTGTGAGTATGTGGACTCTGTCGGTATTTAATAAATGTGCGAGTAAAACCTCAGCATCCAGATAAAAATCTCGTCCCAAAAAAGCCTTACCTTCATCCAGTAAATTATTCATTGTTATTTAAAACCGCCTTTAAAGCTGTGACAGCCGTTTCAATCTGTGCATCGTCTGGTTCCTTGGTAGAAAGACGTTGCAAGCAAAGCCCCGGAAAGCTGATTAATTTCACAAGAAAGGAATCCGAATGCGCAGCCCATTTTATAAACTCATACGATAGCCCCGCAATAAAAGGAACAAGCAATATCCTTGACGCAAAGCGCAACCAAACAACTTCAATACGCAAAAAGATAAATATGACAAGGCTTATTAGCATAACCAAGAGCAGAAAGCTTGTCCCGCAACGCTTATGTAAACGCGTATGACGTCTCACATTCTCCACAGTGAGCTCTTCACCGCTTTCATAGCAGTTAATGGTCTTATGTTCCGCACCATGGTATTCAAAAACCCTACGAATATCCTTTGAAAGAGAGATGAGTGAGATATAGGTAACAAAGAGAAAGACGCGCACAAAGCCCTCGATTACGGCGAGGGTGATGCTGTTGCCTTTTAAAAAATTGTTCAACAAACCGCCTAGCCAAAGCGGTAAAAGCATAAAAAAGCCCACGGAAAAAGCAATGGCTATGAATACGGAGAGAAGACCCCAAAGTTCCGATTCTTTTTTGCCTGTTTGCTCTTCCTCGAAGGCTATTTCCGCAGACTGGGTTATAATTTTCATTCCCGTAATCATCGAATCCACAAAAGCTACAACGCCCCTTACGATGGGCAATTTTAATAAGCCAAATTTTTCGGACAACGGCTCAAGCTTTTTTGTAACAACCTCAATTTCCGAATTGGGTTTACGAACAGCCATGGCAAAACGCGTTTTGGAACGCATCATAACGCCCTCAATAACCGCTTGCCCGCCGTAGTCCTCTGGTTTCAAACCTCCATTAGATAACACAGCGTCCTCCTTCAGAAATTCTCTTAGAAAAATTCCTTGAAAATTTCCATGTTTTCAGAAGTCTAACCTATGTCATCTCGTTTGTCAATCCCTTTTCCTTGCATAGCTTGAGATAGAAACTGTATTTAAGGTTTGTTGCCTTCAACTCATAGATGTAGCTTTCAAGGAGCAAAGGCTCTGTCACATTGTCCATAAGGTTGTGGAGGCAATCCATATCGGTTTTAAGCTTTGAGAGATTTTTGAGTATGAAGGTTTCCTCCGGTGTCAACCGAGGTTGAAAAGGCCTTGAAAAAATACTGGTGCGCGTCTGGGTTTTTAATTCTGTTTTCATATATCCTCCCTAAGGTTGTACTACAATAAATATAGTCCTTATATTGGGGAAGTATACACCTATCTTTTAGTCACTTTACGGCAAATTTCAGCCATTCTCACCATAGAATACTCAAAAAATGCATAGTATGCATCACAATAATGGTTTAGAGAAAAATTGTCGCCTAAAAACGGCTCACGATTTCGACGGCAACCGCCGCGGCATAAGGATTTGTGCTTACAAGCCTTGCACTTTGGATGAAACAATGCGGAGTCCTCAATAAACTTCAATTCTTTGCGCTTTGTGTTAATCCGGTCAAAATCGTCTGTGTTGAGGTTTCCAAGAGCAAGATGGTCGTAGACGTAGAAATCGCAGGGATAAACCGTTCCGTCTGCCTCTACAACGTTTTGGCTTGAACATATGCCGTACATCCCACAAGATTCAGGCGGATATCCAAGCATCATTCCTATGTAATTTTCAAATTGGCGTATGTATATAAATTCGCCTGATGAAATATCACGATACCATAAATCGAACAAGGTCTTTAGGAAATATTCAAATGTTTGAGGCGTAAGTGAGTAAGAATTTTTAAACGGCTCTTGTTCAAGCGGGTCAAGACAGGGGATAAACTGAAGGTATCTTAAATTGTTCCTTCTATAAAAGTTATAAATTTTTTCAATGCGCCTGGCGGTACTTGCGTTCACAACGGTTAGTATGTTATACTGAACGCCAAATTTATTGAAAATTTCCACTGTATTATTCATAATTGTTGAAAAACTTCCGCGTCCTTTTGAATCGACGCGGTTTAAGTCATGCGTATCCTTTATCCCGTCTAAGGACAGTCCAACTAGGAAATTGTGCTCTTTATAGAATTTTGCCCATTCCTCATTTTGATTAATGCCGTTTGTTTGGATTGCATAGCTTACGGGCAGTTTCCTTGTGTTGTATCTTGATACGAGCTTTGGCAAAAGTTTAAAAAATTCCAAGCCTGCAAGCGTTGGTTCTCCGCCTTGAAATGCAAATGTAACATCACCCTGTGCATAATCCAAGCTTTTACGAACAACGTTCTCTAGGGTTTCGGTTGACATTAGTCCATAATCTCTTTGGTAAAAGCAGTATTTACAGCTTAGATTGCATAATCCCGACGCGGGCTTTATCAATAAATGTAATGGTGGCATAATTAACCTCCGTTTTTCTTTGGATTTTACAGCAAAATAATATATATGTCGAGAGGTGTTTTTATGGAAGTAAGAAATGTAGATTTACGCCACACGGCCGTTAGTCCGTCACAATATCCTGAGGACGGAATTCCCGAATTGGCTTTTGTAGGACGCTCAAACGTGGGTAAGTCCTCCCTGATAAATAAGCTTGTGAATCGAAAATCGCTTGCAAGAACCAGTCAAAACCCAGGCAAGACACGCACGATTAATTTTTATGCGGTTGAGAATATGCTCTATTTTGTGGACTTACCGGGCTATGGTTACGCTAAGGTTTCCAAGAGCGAGTCCGAAAAGTGGGGTAAGATGATAGAGAAATATTTGATTGACAGAAAGGAATTAAAGGGCATTGTATTTCTTGTTGACATAAGACACGAGCCATCTGCAAATGATATCATGATGTATAACTGGCTTAAGCATTACGGACATTCACACGTTGTCGTTGCAACGAAGCAGGACAAGATTAGCAATAACGCACTTAATAAAAATCTTTCTGTAATAAGAAAGACCTTAAATATCGAAAACGAAATTCTTTTACCGTTCTCGACCGAGCTTCCAAAAACAAAGGATAATTTATGGTCTTGCTTGGAAAAGCTTTGCGGTTTTGATAGCAGTTTCGAAGGAGGAGATAAGAGTGGAGGACAAGGTTAAAGATAACTTGAAAATGATATTGGATTTGATTGAAACAAAGCAATATCGAAGGATACGCAATTTATTGGATGAGATGAACGAAGTTGATATAGCGGCTATGCTTGAGGAGTTGCCTTGCGAACGTGTTAGCACGGTTTTTCGGACGTTGCCGAAGGAAACCGCAGCTGAGGTTTTCTCTCATCTATCCACAGAAAGGCAACATGTCATAATTGAAACTATTACCGATAATGAGCTTTCGGAGATTATAGATGATTTATTTGTGGACGATGCGGTTGATATGCTTGAGGAATTGCCAGCGAACGTTGTTAAAAGGGTTTTGAAGAACGCAAACCCAAAAACACGTTTTTTAATCAACCAATTCCTCAAATATCCCGAAAATTCGGCAGGTTCTATAATGACGGCTGAATTTGTGGATTTAAAGAGAAATATGAAGGTTTATGACGCGTTTCTGCGTATTAGGCGCACAGGCATAGACAAGGAAACCGTTTACACCTGCTATGTTACAGATAACAACCGCAGACTTCTCGGCGTTGTAACAGTCAAAGATTTACTCCTTTCAAATGATGAAGAGCTTATCGGCGATATTATGGACGACAACCTTATTTGTGCATCAACGAGCACAGACCGTGAAGAAGTTGCGAATCTGTTCCGTAAATATGACCTGTTATCCATGCCCGTTGTCGACCACGACAGCCGTCTTGTAGGCATCGTTACCGTTGACGACGTTGTGCAAGTCATTGAAGAGGAAGCAACGGAGGACTTTGAGAAAATGGCCGCCATCCTTCCCTCAGAAAAACCTTATCTAAAGACAACCGTTTTGGATTTGGCTAAAAATCGTATTCCATGGCTTTTGGTGCTTATGGTTTCCGCAATGGTAACCGGAAAGGTTCTTGAGCGTTTTGAACTGGCCTTTGCAACCTTGCCGCTTTTGGTTACATTCATTCCCATGCTTACCGACACGGGCGGAAATGCAGGCTCCCAAAGTGCAACGCTTATAATCCGCGGTATGGCCATATCTGAGATAAAAACCAAAGATATTTTTAAAGTGTTTACAAAGGAATTAGGTGTAAGCGTCTTGGTTGGTTTTGTACTTTCCGTTGTAAATTATATAAGGCTTATTATTATGTATCCGACAGAGAAATTGGTTGCGTTTACAGTTGTTGTAAGCCTTTACGCAACCGTTATTATTGCAAAGACAATCGGCGGTATTTTACCTATGGTCGCAAAGTTTTTTAAAGCTGACCCCGCCATTATGGCCGCTCCGCTTATAACAACTATTGTTGATGCATTCTCACTCGTGTTTTTCTTTACCATGGCGCAGATTTTGTTGGGGATTTAGGGAGGATTTAAGATGAAGATAGGATTTTTGGGAGCTGGCAATCTGCCCTCTGCTATTATTGAGGGCTTAATAAAAAGCGGGATTAAAGCTGATATTTTTGTGAATGATATAGATGCGGGCATTATGAAAGCGTTTGAGGAAAAGTGTATCGGGAGTTTTGACTTGAACAATATGTCCGAGTTGGACATGTGTGTTGTGGCTGTTAAGCCGCACATATTGCCGTCTGTCTTACCTATGTTGAAATCTTCCGATAAAAAGCCGCGAATGTTTGTGTCTGTTGTTGCAGGTTTTTCTATAGAACAACTGGGATTTGATTACCCTCTCGCACGGGTTTTGCCTAATCTTAACGCTAAGGTCTGTGCATCTGCGTCTTGCTACTGCGTTAACGAGCGTTGTACTCAGGAGCATATTGATATTTTAAATAATGTTTTCGGTGCCGTTGGTGAGCTTATGCCGCTTGATGAAAATTTATTCGGGATAACCTTTGCGCTTGCAGGCAGTACACCCGCATTCACTTATCTTTTTATTGACGCTTTGGCAAACGCCGCGGTAAAAATGGGTATGAACAAAAAAACAGCGCTTACCTTATCGGCCCAGGCTGTTTTGGGAAGTGCATTAACGGTTAAAGCGGGCTCTCATCCGCAGGTTTCCGTTGAAGCCGTATGCTCTCCAAAAGGCATGACCATTGAAGGTGTTCATGTCCTTAAAGAAGGTGGCTTTGAGGGAATGGTTATGTCCGCACTTGAGGCTGCTATTTTAAAAGAAAAATCTTTATCCGGAGGCTTAAATGCGTCACAAAATAAACAAGAAAAATAAAAGAGAAATCTCCAATGCGTTATCAATGGTTACGCAAATCGGATTGACTATGTTCTTTACTATTTTTATATCCATACTTTTTGGTAAGTTTTTGGACGACCGTTTTAACACATCTCCATGGCTTTTGCTTGTATTCACAATTTTAGGGATACTGTCGGCTTTCAGAAACCTATACGATATGGTTATAAAAAAATGGATGAAATAAAAATACCGGCGGGCATGAGCCAATAAAGGCACAATGCTCACCGGTATTTTTAAAATAATAAAATGAGAAATATTAATATAAAAGGAGAATCTGTATGATTTATAAATCTATTGCTGATTTAATCGGAAAAACACCTCTCATTGAGCTTGGAAGATATGTAAAGAAACATAGTTTGAGCGCAAAGCTTGTGGAATTGTGGCCGTAGAGCCTGAAGCGTCTCCGGTTTTAACAAAAGGAACGCCCGGCTCTCACAAGATACAAGGAATCGGAGCGGGCTTTTGTCAATACCTATGTTTGAATAAGAAAAGGGGTTCATAAGGTAGACATATGAGAAAAAAAGCATTGATTGCAATGAGCGGCGGCGTTGATAGTTCCGTTGCTCTTTACTTAATGAAACAACAAGGATTCGATTGTACAGGCATAACCATGAAGCTGTTTAATAATGAGGATATTGAGATTGTAAAGGAAAAGGCTTGCTGTTCTCTCGAAGATGTAGAGGATGCGCGAAGTGTGGCGTTCTCTATGGACGTGCCTTATTATGTTTTTAACTTCACAACGGAGTTTAAAAGCCAAGTAATTGACAGGTTTGTAAACGCTTATGAAAACGGGTCAACACCAAATCCATGCATAGACTGTAACCGTTTTATAAAGTTTGAAAAATTATTCTTAAGGTGCAAACAGTTAGATATGGATTATATCGTAACCGGACATTATGCAAGAGTTGAATATGATGAGAAAAGCGAAAGGTATTTGCTAAAGAAGTCGGTTGATGAGCTTAAAGACCAGAGCTACGTTCTGTATGCAATGACGCAAGAGCAGTTAAAGCATACCATATTTCCTCTCGGGGGTTTACGTAAAACGGAGGTTCGTAACATAGCCGAAGAAATGGGTTTTGTGAATTCAAAAAAGCGTGACAGTCAGGATATATGCTTTGTTCGCGACGGAGATTATGCGGGATTTATTGAATCGTATCTTGACAAGAAATTTCCACAAGGCAAATTTATGGATATGAACGGAAATGTTCTTGGAACTCATAATGGAATTGTTCGATATACCATTGGGCAGCGCAAAGGCCTTGGCTTGGCGTTGCCGGAGTCGATGTATGTTTGTTCTAAAGATGTCGAGAGCAACACTGTGATTCTAGGCTTGGACAAGGATTTATTTTCACGAACCTTTTATGCTAACGATTTTAACTGGATTGCATTTGAAGCTCCAAAAAGTCCGATTCGTGTCAAAGCAAAAGTAAGGTACAAGCAAGCCGAGCAATGGGCAACCGCAGAACAAATTTCGGAGGACAGGGTAAGGATTGAATTTGACGAGCCTCAAAGAGCCATTGCAAGCGGGCAAGCTGTTGTTTTATATGACGGTGATATTGTTGTAGGTGGAGGGACG
>CAYPQA010000017.1:0-25154 GCA_964412725.1 uncultured Eubacteriales bacterium | reverse complement strand
ATAATGAGGATATAGCAGAGTCTTTAAAACATAACGCTTGTTAACTTCATCTTTGATTAGTGCAGCAATCAAGTCTACTTTACCTTCCACTGTTAAGTGTAATGGCATTAGGAAATTATAGTCATTCTCATACCATTGTGCTATTACCCCATAAGCTTCTTTTCTTTTAAGTTGCATCTCACCATATAGAGCGATAAATATTCTATGAGGTGTATCCAATGCTTTTCCCCCAAAAACTGTTTCCAATCTCTTTTTGTTCTTAATGAGGATATGATTTTTGTAGTGAACAGGGTCAATATATATACTCCAGTCCGGGTCGAATGTAGGACTATTATAAATAACAGAGTAGTCTTTAGCATTGATACCTTCAACAGGAGTTTCTCCCATTAATACGCAATCAAATTTCCATTTCTGTTTATATTCAGGGTCATTATTTTTATACTTTAGCCATATTGGACTCATATCAGGAGATAGTAGGTAGCCAGCTCTCCAAAGAGAGTACCCCTCATCTTCTCTCTCTATGACTTTCCCCTGTTGCTGAGCAATTTCAAAGTTTGCACGTAAGTATAACTCCAAAATTTTTAAGTCCTTACCCCATTCTTCCTTAGATAGCCTTTCTTTTATGTCAGCGAGGTATGTGGGTCTATGTCCAGCAAAGTTAAACAAAGCAACGTTACCATTTGCCATATTAAACACCTCATTATTATGTATTTATATAATATTACCATATATATATTTAATTGTCTATATGAATAATTAAACTTTAGACTTATAGTTACTGCTGCTTTTGCCCACGAATCAGTTTTTGCCAATAGCCTTGAACTACCTGATTTTACTGGGTTTAAGGCTATTCTTATGCCCCCGTGGGCAAAACCAGCCCTGACCCCATGAAATACCCCCATTTGCCCACGAAAATTTTTGGGGCGACCAAAACACAGCAAAACACAGCAGAATACAGCAAAATAAAATGAGGTGCTCCGGAGATTGGAGCACCTCATTTTTTAATGCTTATCATTAACGTAAGCATCAATGCGCCCTATTCTACTGTATTAATTACTTACCAAAGTATCTGTTCAATAAACCTTGGAAAGCCTTACCATGTCTAGCTTCGTCCTTGGCCATTTCGTGAACTGTGTCATGCACAGCGTCCAAGTTAGCGGCTTTAGCTTTTTTAGCGATATCAAGCTTACCTTGGGTTGCACCGTGCTCGGCTGCAACACGCTTTTCAAGATTGGTCTTTGTGCAAGGATCAACAACATTGCCGAGTAATTCAGCAAATTTAGCAGCATGCTCAGCTTCCTCAAAAGCAATGCGCTTGTAAGCCTCAGCAACCTCAGGGAAACCTTCTCTGTCGGCTTGACGGCTCATAGCCAAATACATACCAACCTCGGTGCATTCACCGATAAAATGAGACTTTAAACCTTCAAGAATTTCTTCATCAGCGTTCTTAGCTATACCAATTTTATGTTCATCGGCAAAGACTAAACCCTCGCCGCCATCCATAGCAGAGAATTCGAAAGAGGGGGCGTTGCAAATCGGGCAAACCTCAGGCGGTTCGTTGCCCTCGTGAACATAACCGCAAACTGCGCAAACAAACTTTTTCATAAACATCCTCCTTTATAATTTGTATTATACGATAATGATAACTCATATCAATTAAAATGTCAATACCTAAACTGTAAAATATGAAATCATTTTTGAAAGCGAATCGGACTGCACAAGAAGTTCTTCTGAAGCGGAAGCGGATTCCTCGGAGGCTGCCGAGTTTTCCATAACAACACCCGAAATACTGGCTATGCCATCGTTTATTGTTGAAATAGCTAGAGCTTGCTCCTTTGTGGCTTCGTATATATCGTTTATAATCGTTGAAATGGAACTTGCGTCGGTAACTATGACATTCAATGCATCTGCAGTGACATTGGCGGCGTTTGTGCCGTCATTAACCTTTATTATTGAGTCCTCAATAAGCTCGGTGGTCTCTTTGGCGGCCTTCTGACTGCGGTTTGCGAGGTTGCGCACTTCTTCGGCAACAACAGAGAATCCGCGTCCATATTCACCGGCTCGTGCAGCCTCAACGGCTGCGTTAAGCGCAAGCAGATTTGTTTGGAACGCTATATCTTGGATAACCTTTGTTATCTTTGAAATGTTCGCAGAGGATTCCTTTATGCTTTCCATGGAATGAAGCATCTTTTTCATATCCTCGTTGCCTCTTTTGGCGTTCTGCATAGACTTCATGGATAAATCGTTTGCGGATTGGGATTTTTCTGAGTTAACCATAGTTTTATCGTTTATCATGTTCAAAGATGCGGTCAATTCCTGAATTGAAGCAGCCTGCTGTGTTACACCCTGAGCAAGACTTTGTGAACTTGAGGAAATAAGCTGCGAGCCTGAAAGTACAGATTGAGCAGATACATTAATCTCTGCAATGGTTTTGTTTAGTGTTTGGAGAATATTGTTTATAGAGAGCTTAATGCGATCAAATTGACCTACATATTCTCGAGCTATTCCCCTTCTTAAATCACCCTTAGCCACAGATGAAAGTACATCATCAATCTCACTTATATAAGAGCCAACGTTTGCTGTCATATTCCTAAAGCTTAACTGCATAGCCGCAAATTCGCCCGCGTAGTTACCTTCCATACGAGCGGTGAAGTCACCTTTTTCGAGCCTTGAAAGTGTTATACTTGCTTGGTGCATCGGTTCGGAAACTGTTGAAACAAGCGTGTTTAAACCGTTCATTATGTGTTTCCATTCACCGCGATATTGCTCCGTTTCAAGCTTCACACTTAAGTCTCCAGCAACAAGTGAGTGTATAAGGCTGTTAAGTTCCGCGGAAATGTTTTTAAGGTTGCTTTGAACGTCTGTTATAGTGTTTGTAAGAATTACCTTCTTGCCCGGGTAAGTTTCAACCGGAAAATCAAATCGTCCGTCGCCTATATTAGTAAGATAACCCAAAATCGTCAAAATATCCTTGTTAAATGAATAAACCATGAAATTTATTGAGCTTACCATATCTTTATAGCGTCCAGAGAATTCTTTTTCAGAAAGCTTTGCATCCATATTACCGGCTTTAAGCTCTTCATCTACCTTGTCTATCTCGTTAACAATCCCTTCAAAAACCTCAATCATGTCAGCTATGCTGTTAGACAAATATCCAATCTCGTCCTTGTAATTTGTGCGTAGAGATACGTCAAAGTCTCCTTTTGAAACCTTTCGCGCAGAGACCATAAGCTTTTTAATGGGCTTTGTTATAACTCTAGATATATATAGAGCCATAATTATCGTTACAGTTGTGGTTATCGCAGACAGAATATCTAAAAAGATTTCTGAAGCAAAGGCAAAACGGTGAGCCTGAGCAATAGAATCATTAACATAGTTTTCAAGCTCAATAATTTTGCTGTCTATCTGATTATTAATTCGCTCTGCAATATTTGCGCCCGTTGCAATAGCATCCCATGCTTCTTGGCTGTCTCCATCAAGAGAACCCTCCAAAACGTTATCAAAAAGCGGCTGATAATTGGTTACCTCTGTTATAAGACCATTAACCCAATTAGATTGGTTGGATTTAAAATCAGCCGTAAGCCTTTCGTCTTGTTCTATTGCATTTTTATAGCTATTTAAATCGTTTATGCAATCGGCCATTGATTTTCGATAACCGTCTGTATCTGAATAAATCTTGGTTGAATTGCCAGCATTTGCGGCAACGCTGAGCATAAAGCGTCTTGCTCTTGCAAAGTTACGTCCAGCCGAAAGAGCGTATATCTTTCCGTTTATAGGACCGCTTATAACCTCCTCATAACGAGCTGACAGGTTTTCCAAGGCTAAAACACCCATCGCAACAACAAAAATAGACACTAGGATTACAACCGAAAAACAAGTCAAAAGCTTAGAGCGAATCCTCATATTTCTAAACCAATTCATAACTGCTTTCCTCCTTATTTTAATTTTATTATTTTAATATTATATTGGACGAGCTCTTTCTTTCAGGTTGGTAGTCAAGTTTAAAATACTCTGTAAGCACGCGCTTTGCAATAACCGCAGCCGGTGCGGACAGAACCTTTGTGTCGCCAAAAGGAATTGAAACATAAATTGCGATTTGCGGGTTATCATAAGGTGCAAAACCGATAAATGAGCTGTGGTCATTTCGCGAGCTTATTTGCTGAGCCGTTCCGGTTTTTCCCGCAACCCTTATTGGAAAATTCCTAAACACATGTGTTGCAGTTCCGCGTATGCCTCCTGTAACCGCAAGCATACCGTTGTAAACAGAATTTAATATGTCCGGACGTATCTCAAATTCGTTTTCAAGCTCAGGAACATATTGCTCTTTTATTTCACCAGTTTGAGCTGTTTTCTTGCTGAGTAGATGAAGCTTGTAACGTTGCCCCTTTGTTGCAAGGGTTGCTCCATATTTAACCATATTGGCAGGTGTGTAGCTGTTTATGGATTGTCCTATCGCTGTCCTTATTGTATCGCCATCATACCAGTCGAAACGTCCGGTCACGGAATTGGGTTCTGTTCTCTTATCCAAAAACGCTTTGTATTCGGGCGAGGCAAGCATAGGTATACCAACAGGCCCCGAATCAGCAAGCTCGCCAATTTCAACACCTGAACGGCTACCAAGTCCGAATGCCTCCATAACCTCATTAAGCTTGTCAATACTCTTATACTTTGTACCCTCCTTTGAATTACCCATACGAAAAGCTGTTTCAAAGAAGAAATAATTGCACGAAACCTCCAAGGCTGTTGCAACATTTATACTGCCATGCGAATAGGAGGAATAGCAGCTCGCGGCGGGCGGTCCTGCCTTGTCGAAACTCCTGCCGTCATATATTGTCGAACTCGGCGTTATAGCGCCGGTTTCCATACCTGCAATGGCTGTTATCATCTTAAATGTCGAACCCGGTGCACGTGGTTCGATAAACGGGCGGTTAAGCATTGGAGTTGTGGGGTCATAGAGATTAATCTTGAACCAGTAGTCATTATCAAAGTTGTTAACAAGCCTGTTATTGTCATATGCAGGATATGAAACCGCGGCAAGCACATCTCCTGTGCGCACATCAGTTATAATCATAGAGCCTGTGCACGGGTCAAGATATGTCATCTGCGGGGTTATCTCACCTTCTGTAAGCTTATCCGTCACAACTTGCAAAGGCCTTACGCGCCCGCTTTTCACCGACTGGATATAGCTGTCGTCTCCCGTTATAATCCCCTGCTCAAAAAGTACAAGCGTCATTTGTAATAAACTAATCGTGCCCTTATCAATATAAAAGTTTAGAACTTCTTTAAGCTTTGCAGTAAGTGCGGTACCTTCCTCGTCCGTTACCTCAGCTTGTAAAAGCCTGGCTATTTCGTATGAGGTTGTACCCTCCGGTGCAGTCATAATCTTAACTGTTGAGATATTATTGCTCTTAACCATTGAAGTGAAAAGCTGCTTAAGTGGTATGGCTGCTTCTTGGGAGCTTGTGCCCTTAAGCTTTTTTACCAAAATCTCCGTTAATGTTTGTTCAAATATATCATAAGCCTTGATTTGAAGGTCACTGTCTATGGTCAAAAAGATTTTGTCACCCTGTTCAGACAAAACTTCGCTGTCCGGAACAACGCTCAAACGCTTTCCTACGGAATTAACTTCAACAACCATAGTGCCGGGTTTTCCTCGTAAATCCAGTTCAAATGCGCGTTCTATACCGGATTTTCCGATTAAATCATTGGCCGTATAACCGTATTGCTTATAGTCCTCCAAGTCTTTATCGCTTATGCGCCCTATATATCCAAGCATATTTGCAAAGTATTTACCAAGTGGATACTCACGTAGAGCCTCCACATCCGCGTATACACAACTGTACTTATCCTTCTCTTCTTCAATTGCAGTTATAGTAAGCTTACTAACGTCATATGCAATGGTTATGGGTTGGTATTGTCTGAAACGTTTCATATAAAGCTGTGAACGGAAGATGAGTAGACTGCGTAGCTCTGAATCCGTTATATCAGGATGCGTTTTGTCAATTCCGAACTTGTCTCTAAGGAAATAAAGCGTTTCGGTTGCCGTAAATTCCTCGGGCACATCCATGTCTGCTTTCCAGCGTCTTTCTCTATCCTTATTATCAAAACTAAATTCGTAAGGCATATCCTTAGAAATGGGAAAATCATCAACATAAGCCTCTCCGTTTTTTTCCAAAAGACTTACAAGGTCGAATAACATGCTGTTTATATCAGATACATAGATACTTGGATCAATCTTGATATTGAATGCAGAAGTGTTTGTTGCTAGCGGACGACCGTAACGGTCATATATTGTGCCACGTGGTGCGTTAAAACTTAGTTGTCGCCTTTGTGCAGGATTTAGCTCATTCTGATAGGTGTCTCCAAGAACGATTTGCATATTATAAAGCTTTGCGATAAGAATATAAAAAAACAGACATATTAAAATGAGCATCCAAATAAGCCTGTTTGTAAAAAACTTTTTCAAAATAGTTTCCTCCCTACTTTCTCGTAGGCTTCAATTTTCTCATTAAGTATATAAAGTAGCTTGTAAATGGGGATAACAAAAATCGTGGTGTATATAACCTGAGGGATAATAATTCTAGCCATATAGTAAGGCAAGGCAGGACGACCGCGGAAAAGAAAGCTTATGAAATAAAAAGCAAACTCGTAAACAAAACCCGAACCTGCAACAAGTGCAAGCGGGATAATAAGATTTTCTCTATAATAGTCTTTGAAAGGCTTTCCACAAAAAAAGCCCATAAGCATGCCTAAAAGTGCATAAAGTCCTAAAATTCGACCAAAAAAAATATCCTGCAACAGACCGCAAAAAAAGCCCACTATAGAACCCTCCACATCACCTCTTAGTATAGCGTAACAGACAATGAGGATAAGCGCGGAGTTGGGCTTAACGGTTAGAATTGCAAGATACTGAAAAACGGTAGATTGTAAAACAAGATTGACGAACAAAACGAGAGAAATAACAAACACTCTCAATCTTCAAACACCTCATCAAGCGGGTCATCAACGATAACCAGCACAGTTTCCATATATTTAAAGTTTACCACAGGCTCAATCAATGCGTATTTTGTAAGCCCACTTACGTCTGAGCGGATTTCTTTAACAAAGCCGATGGTTATGCCTGGCGGATAGATGGAGCTAAGGTTCGAGGTTACAATCTCATCACCTTCCATCAAGTCTGCATCAAGGTCAATCAAGTCCATACGACAGAGATTCTGAGACATTAAGGCACGGTCGCCACGTACATATCCGATATCCTGGGAACGAATAGACTTTGCACTTACAGAGCTCATATCATCAACAAGGGAGATAACCTTAGCAGATGTACCAAAGGCCTCAATAACCTTACCCGCCAAACCATTTTCGGCAAGTACAACCATATTCTTATAAACACCATGCTTGGTGCCTCTGTCTATAATGAATGTGTCGTACCAGCTACCTGGGTCTTTGCCTATGATATGCGCACCAATTTTTGGATAGTCCGCATACTTTCTGTCAAGCTGTAACAAATTTGAAAGCACAATATTTTCATTTTCAGCCAAACGTAAACGGTTATTGACTGTACGCAGTTCCTCTATTTCCGCTTTAAGCTCCGCATTCTCTTTTTGAAGTTCGTCCATATAGAAAAGGAATTTAACCTTTTCGGATATAGACGCCGCAACATTGTTGACGGCCTTTTGAGCCGGTGTAAAAACCTGACCCAAAAGGTTTTCGACAAGCGTAGGCTCTGTACGATAGACAACAGATACAGCGATGATGCCGAAAGACAACGCAGTCATTGTAAATATAAAAATTTTTTTGTGGTTTTTAAAAAATTCCATTACATATTCAGCTTTCTTGAGGTTGTTAAGATATTTTTCAATTTATTTATATTTTCAAGAACCATGCCAGTACCGTTTGCAACGCAGTTCAAAGGTTCGTTTGCAATGCGAACGGGTATACGCGTTTCAGAGTAGATAAGCTTATCCAAGCCGTCAAGCATTGCGCCGCCGCCGGTCAACATTATACCGGATTCTATTATGTCGGCCGCAAGCTCGGGAGGCGTTTTTTCAAGCGTGTATTTTATAGCGTCAACTATTGCATAAACGGGCTCCGTTATAGCCTTGCAAATTTCGGGCGAGTTAATCGACATTGTTTTCGGAAGACCAGTCACAAGATCACGCCCTCTGATTTCCATAACGCGCGTATCATCAGGCTCATAAACGGAAGCGATTTTAATTTTGATCTCCTCGGCAGTTCTTTCGCCTATGGCTAAATTATATTCTTTTTTGATATAAGCAATGATGTATTCGTCTAATTTATCTCCGGCAATCCGTAATGACTTGCTTGTAACAATGCCTCCAAGAGAGATAACCGCAACCTCACTCGTACCGCCGCCTATGTCCACAACCATACTTCCAACAGGCTCTTCAATCGGCAAGCCTGCACCGATAGCCGCAGCCATAGGTTCTTCAATAAGATAAGCGTCCCTGTCTCTTGCGCCCGCCGAAACGGTTGCCTCAAACACAGCGCGTTTCTCAACCTCTGTAACTCCAGACGGCACGCAGACGACAACACGCGGTCTGAAATTAAACATAGACTGCTTTAAAACCTTTTGTATAAAATACTTAAGCATAGCCTGAGTTGTTTCAAAGTCCGCAATAACGCCGTCCTTCATAGGCCTTATGGCAACAATCGAACCCGGCGTGCGCCCTATCATTTGTTTAGCTTCGTCACCGACAGCCCAAATTTTCTTGTCTGCAACGTTTATAGCCACAACGGAGGGTTCATTCACGACAATGCCTTTATTGCGAACGAAAACTAACGTATTGGCCGTTCCTAAGTCTATTCCTAAATCTTTTGCCATATGCGCTCCTTTTATAATTGTTTGTAAATAAAAATACTTATAAGAAGTCCAATAATGCCACCGACATTTACGTGTAATTTAAGCCCAAACCAAAGATCAATAACACCTAATTTAAGCAAATGAGGTGCTCCGGAGCCGAATTCCAGCCCATAGTCTAACCATTGCATATATGGTAAGCTGCCAACGTAGTAGCCTATAAAGCTTCCTATGACAACTCCGGTCAAAAGTACAAAAAATAGTATAAGCTTACCTTTCTCACTCTTGCCGTACATTAAATGCACCTCCTGTAGATGGCAGATTGTCCAGTCCAATCGAACTAGTCTTCTTCGATGTTAAGCATTACGTCCGGCCGTGTGGGATTAACGCGTACAAGCCAGATACCGTCCTCTTGTATCATGTAAAATTTGAAGTCCATTTTACTTCTGTCTGTAAACTCAACATAGCCATGATCCTCATCAGTCTGTACAAATTTGCCTTGGTCTGCATAACAGAGCATTTCGTCGATTTTATAAAGCCTTTCACCATCTGCAAGCGGTTCTTCCAGTACAAGCTCACCGTATTCTTCTTTTGTGATAGGCATGCTTTGTTTTGCATAGAGGTCATATTCACGTTCCCAATTCATATCTAACCCGCATTGAAAATAAATCTTTGCGATAGAAATCTGTGAAACATCTTTAAATATATTTAAATCGCCCGTCTCAATGTACTTCTCATAAAGAGCCTTTTCGTCTTCGGTAAGGCTGAACACGTCGTCATAATTTTTTTCAACGGCCTCACCGGATGTCACATATTCAACTTCAACGCCGTCGTCCGTTATTATCGTTTGAACATTTGAAGTTGGAGTGGGCGATGGAGACGGTGTAGGCTCCGGTTTAACTCGGCATGATACGGCAAAAACCAGCATGAATAATGTTCCCGCAACTAATCTTTTATTTATATTTTTTATCATTGGTCCTCCTGAAAATTTTTTGGAATATTTTAGGGATATTTTACTATAAATAATTTCCCTTGTAAAGTCAAAGTTAAAGTTCCTTGTAAATCCTGCTTGCGACAACGGACATGCTATCTTGATACTTGTCGCTCGAATATTTGTCAAAGTCACCATAAACCGTTTGATAATAAATCTGGCAAAGCTTCATATAAGGGTAAATTCTTACACGTTTGATTGCTGAAACCTGTAACGTCCAATAGCCGCAAAAACCTATGTCACCGAACCCTGAGGTAACATGTATGGATATACCAAGGCGTCCTATTGAAGAACGCCCAATAAGCATAGGCACAAAGCCATGGGTTTCTGTATATTCAAGCGTTCGTACAAGGTAAAGCTCTCCGGGTTCAAGCACATAGCCCTCATCGGGTATGGGCATTGTTTGGGTTGGATTATTAACCTTTGCATCAAGAATCGCATCTGTGTATATGGTTATTTCGTTGTGGATTTTAAGGTTATAGCTGTTTGGGTTTAAAGCGTCAACATCGAACGGATCAATTGTTATACCCTTTCCCAGGTTGTTTAAAATTTCCTTTCCCGTTAATATCATAAGCAGACCTCCCTTCAGGATTTTAAGCGTACGCTCAATCCAATCATTGTCACATCATCTCTGCGAGCCTGGTTGCCCATATAAGTTTGAAATTGTCCCCATATAATATTTGCCATTTCTTGGAGTTTTAACTCATGGTGCTTTAAAATTAGCTTGCGGAAATTTTTATACCCGAACGGGATATTTGTAATTTGACCAACTTGATCAAACAACCCATCGGATGCAATATATATTTTGTCTTGTGGCTTAACTGAAAACTTTACCGTTTTAATATCGTCTGCGGTTGATATGTCTCCTTCACCTATGCATAAGCGTTGACCTCTTATCATCTCAACATCGGTGCCGTCGCAGATAAATGTGTGCATGTTATTTGATGACAGCGTAGCTTGACCTTCCTTGTTGACAAAGAGCAAAACCATGTCAACACCGTCTCGAACACCGTCTTCATTCATACTGCGTCCCACATTAAGTAGTTGTGTAAGTTTTTTGTTAATCGTATGCATTATCACATTTGTGTTGCTGCAATTTGAAACATTTACTATGTTTATAAGCGAAGAAACAACAAGCATAGTTAAAAGCGCGCCTGGTGTACCATGTCCGGTACAGTCACATACACAGAGCAAATTCCCTTCTTCAAAGCTTGCAAGCCAGTATATATCTCCGCCCACTGCATCGCGTGGTCTCCAAATTATACCGTAATCCTCAAAGCAGTTTTCAAAATCGGCGGTTGTCGGCAGAAGGTTCTTTTGAATTTTGCGTGCATAATCAAGACTGTCAGATATGGTTTTATTCTTTTCTCGTAGTTGTACAAAGGCTTCTTTAACGTTTATATTCATAACCCTTGCAACCGTTCCAATCTCATCGTTAAGATTATCGTCAAGCTCGTAACCCGTATCACCATTGGCTATACGCATTGCCGCGTCCTCAATTTTTCCAAGAGAACGGTTTATACGCCTTGAATATAAAATAGATAAAATAATTGATAGTGTGGCTGCCACAAAAATAACAAGGATGATAAAAAATAAGGTTCTTACACCCTGCGCCCTCATCCTAACGTCCATAACCTTTGTTGAATTAAGATTTATATTTGTAAGCATTTGAAGCCTTGAAAGACATTGTTCTAAAAGCGGTGAACATTTATCTCTCCAAAGCTTGTATGCCTCATCAGCATTGTTTGACAAAGCAAGCGAAATAACATCAAGCCTTACTTGCCTATATTCATCTAAGAGTTGCATATAGGAAGTCCAGATCTGACGTGTATTCTTCGTTTGAAGCCTGCTTGCAATGAACGCGTTATAATAGTCTGTTTTTTCAGTTGACTCATCTATTTTAGTAAGTGCCATCTGTTTGTCATTAGAATCTTCCAAGTACAACAAATCACGTATATATGATCGAACCTGGCTCAAAGAGATAGTTACATTGCTAATCTCATAAAGCCCAACGCCGTAAAGGTCAAGTACATGTGAGTATTCGTTATATGTGCTATTTAAAAAATAGGTTCCGATTACACCTGATGAACCTGCGATAAGTGTAATTATCATAAATCCGGTCACAAGCTTTTTACCTATCTTCATCTTTCGTGTGGCAAAGAAAACTAAAACTACACTTAATAAAATACCTGCAACATAAAATATAATGTTCTTTATAAGATTGATTGAACTTCCATAGTTAGTAAGCACATCAAACGGAGCCAATCCTAATATATACCAATCATTAACTCCAAGGGGGGTGTACATCGTTAAAAAGAGTTTGTTGTTTTTGGTAATCTTCGCTTTGCCGGATTGTTTGTTTTCAAACTTTTCCGTCATCTCTTCTATACTCTTGTCGTATCCCTCTTCGTCTGAATATTCACCTTCAATGTAAAGACTCATCACAGTGTTATCAACGCTGTCATGCTCCATACAATTTAGCGTGTAAACAATAGGTTCTCCGGTTCCCGAAACAATTAAGTCATGCATCTGCCCATCAAAAGACGAAAGTAGGAAACTCTCTATATACTTTGAATTATATGCGCCTGCAACAATGCCGCTAACCTCACCATCCTTTATAATTGGAGAGGCTATTGTAATAATAGTCTCTCCTTGGTCAAGCATAGAGGGTATAGGTTCGGATATAACAGAGCGTTTTGTTCTTAAAATCTCATGAAAATAATCCCTCTTGGATATGTCTATAGTAACACCACGATTTGTCACTGCTTGTCCGTCAGCATTAGATATACACAGTGAATCAAGACCTGTCTCAATGGTGTATCCATTCAGGAGACTTAAAACGTATTCATGGTCTATATCATACACACCGAGCGTTGAAGCCATAAGCTCCAAAGATTTGACCTCGTTCTTTAAAAATTGTACAACATTCTGCCGCTGTTGGGTTAAACTTTGTTGCAATAGCTTTTCGCCATATACATAATCATTCTGTAATTTAGTCTTTGCGTAGCTATGCATCATATAGAGCGCTAACGCAGAGAATAACGTAAGTATAATAAATGTGGTTATAAGGAAACTGCGGCTGTCCTTACTTTTCATAGACCAAGAACCTCTTTGCACATGTCTTGCATAGAATACAGACCGTGTGGCTTCCCCTTCATAAAAATCGACGCTCTAAGCGCGCCCACAGCAAAAACTTCCTTCGACTGTGCATTATGTTTTAATTCAATAACCTCGTCCTTGCCCGCAAAAATAACAGAATGATCACCGACTATGGTTCCGCCGCGTACAGCATGCACACCTATTTCAGCCTTTTCGCGTTTTGAACGTGTCTGAGACCTGTCTGTAACGGTTTTCAAATCGTCGTCTATGCCGTTTTGTATGCAATCTAAAAGCATAAGCGCGGTTCCGCTTGGAGCGTCCAATTTCTGATTATGATGTTTTTCTACAATTTCTATGTCAAATCCTGAGCTGTACAAAACCTTGCTTATTTTAGTTAACATACTGCCGATAAGGTTTATCCCCAAAGACATGTTAAAAGAAAAAAATATTGGTATAGACTTGGAGTATTCACTTATTTTTTCCGTATCCTCTTTGGTATAGCCGGTTGTACAAAGGATTAGACAGGCTTTTTTCTCCGTTGAGTAGTCTAAAAGCCCCTGCAAAGATGAGGGGCTTGAGAAATCAATTATACAATCGGCCGGCATATCACAATCGGCAATATGGGTATAGGTCGGAAACGGTACGGATGTGTTAGGGGGGTTAAGCTCAATTCCGGCAACAATCGTGACTTCTTCGGAATGCTCGGCCAAGCCGCATATAACCTTTCCCATCCTGCCGTTATATCCGTTTAAAATTATCCTTACCATATGCCACACCTCTTATATCATATTTAGTTTTTTCAATTCGTTCTTTAAGCGCACAAGATTTGCCTCATCCATCTCAACTAAAGGTTTTCTGTAGCCTCCAACCTTCATTCCCATAAGATTCATAGCTGTCTTAATCGGAACAGGGTTTACCTCGCAGAACAGCGTGTTAATCAATGGGAGATAATCCAATTGAAGCTTAAGAGCTTCTTCAGTATTGCCCTCAAGATAGAGCTTAACCATATCAGCAGTTTCGCGCGGTGCAATGTTTGCCAAAACAGAGATAACACCCTTGCCGCCCAAAGAAAGTATCGGCAGAACTTGGGAGTCATTGCCTGAGAATATTGTGAGGTTATCGCGGCAAAGCTGTGCAACCTCTGCAATCTGAATAATATTATCGCTTGCTTCCTTTATGCCCACAATATTTTTAATCTTGCATAGCTCATACACAGTCTGCGGGCTAATATTAAGCCCTGTGCGGATTGGTATATTGTACAGAATAATAGGAATATTCACGCTTTCTGCAAGTTCTGTATAATAACGGATTAAGCCCTTTTGTGTTGTTTTGTTATAATAAGGTGTTACAAGTAATAGTCCGTCCGCCCCGGCCTTTTCGGAACCCTTGCAAAGACTTAACCCATGTTCAGTATGGTTACTGCCTGCACCTGCAATAACAGGTATGCGCCCGTTAACGGTTTCAACTGTGAAGCGTATAAGCTCCAACTGCTCCTCATCTGTAAGTGTCGAGGCCTCGCCGGTCGTTCCGCAGGTTATTATAGCCGCGGTACCGTTTTTAATTTGAAATTCTATAAGGTCTCTATAGACCTCAAAATTTATACTTCCATCATCCTTAAATGGCGTAACTATAGCAACGCCCGAACCGATAAACATAAAATCCCTCCTGTCTTACTTCAACAAAAGCTCCGCTATCTGCACGGCATTTGAAGCCGCACCCTTCCTTACGTTGTCTGCAACAACCCACATATTAAGGCCGTTCTCTATGCTTTCGTCCCTTCTTATTCTTCCTACATACGTTAAGTCTGTACCTGCAGATGTTATCGGCATAGGATATTGGTTATTCTTGCTGTCATTTTGAACGCAAATCCCCGGCGCATTTTCAAGCACGCGGATTAACTCTTCAAGGTCATATGGCTTTTCAAATTCTACATTGATACTCTCGCTATGGCCGCTATACACAGGCACTCTTACAGTTGTAGCCGTTATACGGATTTCAGGCGCGTGTAATATCTTTCTGGTTTCGTTAACCATCTTCATTTCTTCTTTTGTGTAGCCGTTATCCAAGAACGTATCAATGTGGGGGATAACGTTAAATGCTATGGGATGTGGGAACTTCTTTGGCGCCTCACCCGCAACGCCTTCCTTTAAATCCAAGATGCCTGCATTGCCTGCGCCTGAAACAGCTTGGTAAGTTGAGTAAACAATGCGCTTTATACCATACTTGTCGTGCAAAGGCTTAAGCGCAACCATAGCCTGTATTGTTGAACAGTTTGGGTTAGCGATAATACCTTTATTCCATTCTATGTCGGAAGGGTTGACCTCGGGAACAACAAGCGGAACGCCCTCGTCCATTCTCCAAGCAGAACTGTTATCAACAACAACGCAGCCTTTGCTTGCAGCTATAGGTGCAAACTTAAGGCTTGTATCTCCGCCCGCAGAAAACAAAGCTATATCAATACCCCTGTCAAAAGAGGTTTCGGTTAATTCCTCAACAACATATTCCTTACCCTTAAAGGTAAGTGTGCTGCCCGCAGAACGTTTGGATGCAAACATATAGAGGTTAGAAAACGGAAAGTCCCTTTCCTCTAAAACCTGCAAAAATGTTCTTCCTACAGTACCCGTTACACCGACAACAGCTAAACTCTTTTTCATAGTATCCTCCGTCTGGAAAAATTTCTTAGAATTTTACCATACAATTTATTTTTTTACAAGTACTTGATAAATATCTTGACAAAGCAATGAAATGGTGGTAAACTATCCTCCGTTATAAGCTTGTACGCATAGCTCAGCTGGATAGAGCGTCTGACTACGGATCAGAAGGCCGCGGGTTCAAATCCTACTGCGTACAGTTAATTAAGGAGCTACATCAAATTGATATTTTGATGTAGCTCTTTTTTTGCGTGTTGACGCTGTGAAAATATTTGATATAATCGTGTGGAGAGTAAATATTACGAAAGGAGTTTTAAAATGCGAGAATTTAATGTAACCGGACTTTGTGTGCCTAACGAGCATTATATGGTTAACATAAATAAAAAATTAATGAAAATAAAGGAAATGATTGACAAGGAAAGGTAATTTGCGATTAATCTTGGGCGGCAGTATGTTAAGACGGAGGCGTTGACGTAGCAGAGCAAAAAATCAACCGAAAGTACGTAAATTGGAGATATTAAACGGGCTCTAAGACTTAAGCTTTATGATGAATACACTTGCGTTAAAGTTAGCTTTGAGGGCTTAAGCGAACAAAATTGAAAACAAGACAGTTAAAACCAAATGGGTTAACTATAATGGCAAGAAAATATTTGATGTAGTTGTTTAATTAGTTTAAGGGGGTATTTTATGTTTAAGGAATGGATTGAAAGAACAGGGGAAATAGAATTAAAGACAAGGCTTGGTAAAATCTACGCCTTGTGCCCAAAGGCGAATGAACGCCCAGTTTGGGAATCCGCTCATAAGGAAAAGAGAGATAGGTTCGTGTTGGGGGCGCAGCAACATAAGGGTTACAACTTTCCATCATTGCCTGCAACCGCGTTTATGGAGTTTAAACGTTCGGGAAACCGAGAGGTATACGAAAAGGATTATTTCGCAAAGCGCCGTGCGCTTGTGAACTTGGTGCTTGGTGAATGCTTTGAATATAGCGGATTGTATATGGATGATATCGTTAACGGTATATGGTCTTTGTGTGAGGAAAGCTTTTGGGGTGTTTCGGCGCATAACTCTGCAGATATTCTTTACGATACCTCAAATCATATCATAGATCTTTTCGCAGCCGAAACAGCCGCACTTCTTGCCTACACGCATTGGATTTTATATGATGAGCTTAATGAGGTTTCGACGCTTATAACTGAACGCATTGAACGCGAGATGAAGGAGAGGATATTTAAGCCTTTGTTAGAACGTAATGACTTCTGGTGGCTTGGTACAACCGGAAAGAATGTGAATAACTGGACACCTTGGATTACCTCAAATATGCTCTGCGTGTTATTCTATATGGCTGATGATGAGATAAAGTATACTGCTTTGAAAAAGCTTATGTCTGCGCTTGATAAATTTATTGACATGTATCATGCCGACGGCGGTTGCGATGAGGGTACGTCCTATTGGAGTGTTGCTGGAGGCTCGCTGTTTGACTGCCTTGTGCATCTTAAGCATATCGGTGCGGATTTCTCAAACGAACCGCTTATAAAGGAGATTGGACGCTTTATATACCGTTCACATATTTCGGGTGAATATTTTATAAATTTTGCAGATGGCGGCGCAAAGGCTAACCCTCCAGGAGATTTAGTATACAGATACGGTAAATATATTAACGACCCGTTTCTTACCCAGTTTGGAGCCGCATTCTGTGAGTATAACAACACAGACGTATATCTTCTTCCGCTTCAGAGGGAGATACCAGCCATATTAGGCCACAACGAATTATTGCGTGAAGCAGGGCGTGGACTTCCGAAGATTGACGACAGCTTTTTGGATGGTATAGAGGTTTGCGCAGCAAGGGGAAAACGCTTGTATTTGGCTGCAAAGGGCGGTCATAATGACGAAAGTCATAACCATAATGATGTTGGTAGCTTTATAATCTATATGGACGGCAAACCAGCAATTATAGATGTTGGCGTTGGGGTTTATACAAGGCAAACCTTCGGCCCTGAACGTTATTCTATCTGGACAATGCAGAGTGCGTATCACAATCTGCCTACGATTAATGGCATCATGCAAGCACCGGGCAAGGAGTTTTGCGCAAAGGATATTTCTTATACAAAAGCTGAAAACATGACATTCTCTCTAGATATATCCAACGCCTATCCAACACAATTGGGCTTGGATTATTGGAAACGCACCTTTGATTTTGGACGCACAGTAAATGAATCTATAACGATTACAGATAGCTATAAGATCAAGGAGTGCAAAGAGCTGTTCCTAACTCTTATGACACAGGTGAAGCCGGAGGTAAAAGACGGTATTGTACAACTTATCATAGGCGGTCACGCGCTCAACATAATACCTAACTACAACATAGCTGACATTGTTGTAGAAGAAAAAATCTTTGACGACAAAAGACTTTATTCAGTCTGGGGCAACAAACTTTATCGAATAAAGCTCATTGCAAAGCCAATTAACAGTGCCGAAATTGTTACAGTTTTTAAATTACAAGAATAGCAGGTGACATGATGTATTCACAAAGTGAAGCCGCAGACAACTTGGTTGCTGCGGCTATAAAAAAGGCTCAAAGCGGATTTTTAAGGCTCTTGATTTTAAGCTTTATGGCGGGGATTATTATTGCGTTTAGCGGAGTTATATCAAATACAGCAGGGCATTCCATAACCAGCGCAAGTATACAGCGTATACTTATTGGTGCAACGTTCGCTGTGGGGTTGCCTACTGTTATACTTATGGGTGCGGAGCTTTTCACAGGAAACTGCCTTATGATAACAGCTGTTCTCAAAAAGAAAATCACCGTTGCGAAGATGTTACGAAACTGGGCAATCGTTTATATCGGTAACTTCTTAGGCTCTATGTTTGTGGCCGTTTTGGTTGTTTACTCACAACAATTGAACTACTCCGCCAACGGTTTGGCCGCATTCACAATAAAGGTTGCACTTTCAAAATCCACCGCAACCGTACAGCACAGTCTTTTTACAGGCATACTTTGCAATATCCTTGTATGTAGCGGTGTTTTCATGGCTATGTGTGCGAAAGATGTTGCGGGCAAGATTATTGCGTCCTACATACCTGTATTTGTTTTTGTGAGTGTTGGGTTTGAGCATTCGATTGCAAATATGTATTTCTGCATAGCCGGTTTACTGGCAAAATCTAACCCCGCCTACCTCTCGAAAGCGGTTGAAATGGGCATTGACGTTTCTAGGCTAAGCTGGTCGTCTTTCTTCTCAAGCCTTTTTTTGGCAACCGCCGGAAACATAATTGGTGGTGCGCTAATTATCGGTGTGTATATATGGCATTGCCACCAAGGAGTTAAACAATAAAGCGGTGCTTCATAGTTGGAAATTAAGTATGGTTAAAGCATAGGGGGCAGTATAATTTCAAAATATCTTGCTCGTTAAGATTATTGCCGAATATATAACGGACTCCTTGCAGATATAAATTGATAGTCAATATTGTAAAGAGTAAACAAAAGGGTCAAAAAAGGAAGAGGATAAAACAAAATAGCCTCTTCCTTTTTTTGCGTGTTGTAATTCTTACATAAAGAAAGGTTAAAAAGTTATTGAATAATTTAAGTGTATTTTTACCATTTTCGTTAATGAAACGATTATTTCAATGGCTAATTCAGTTGGTGAATACAAATTTTGATACACCCCCTTGTTTTAATTATTCCTGAACACTTAGTTTTTTAAATTGAAAGTACATAACAAATGCTACGACAATGGACGAGATTATATCTGCGAACAGTCCGGCCATCCAGATACCTGTAAGTCCGAAGAAAAGGGGCAAGATGAGGTACAGGGGTATAAGCAGGAGTATTTGACGCAAAAGGCTTAAAATTATAGATGAACGGGCCTTTCCCAAAGAGAGAAAGAAGTTAACGGCGGGAATTTGGAAACTTAGAAGTACGATAGCGCCCAGGAAGATGCGCAGTCCTTTAGCGCCGACTTCAACAAGCAAAGGATTTTTGTTAAAAGTGGAAATTAACTGATGTGAAAACAATTGGGTAGAGATGAAGCCCAAAACGCATATGATGAGTGAATAAGACACCGCACACTTGAATGCCTCCTTAACGCGTTTGTAATCCCCGGCTCCGTAATTATAACCGATAATGGGCTGCGTACCTTGACTTATTCCAAACAGAGGCATAAATATAAGCGTGGATATGCTGCCTATAACCGTCATCGCACCTATGGCTATATTCTCGTTTTCAACGCCCAGTTCCAAACGCCCGTAATGTAAAAGACTGCGATTTGCAATAATAATTATTAGACTGGAGGCAATTTGCATAAGGAACGGAGAAACGCCGATAGCAACAATGTGTTTTATTATATCCGATGAGGGCTTCAAATACTTTACGTGGAATTTAAGCGTTGAATTCTTTGAATAATAATAAGATATAACCCAGCAAGCTGACACAAGCTGAGCAATTATTGTTGCCAAAGCTGCGCCCTTGATGCCCATATCAAACAGGAAGATGAATATAGGGTCTAAAATCATATTCACAACTGCTCCAAGCATTTGCGTTGAAGCAAAGCGAATGGGATTTCCTGCAGCACGAATCGGGTGGTTAAGATTAAACGATAAAAGCTGAAAGACACAACCGGAAAGTATAATGGTTATGTATTCGAGCGAGAACGGCATGGTTGCATCGGTTGCACCAACTGCAACAAGTATGGGATTTTTAAATATTAGACCAAAAACTGAAATGAGTATTGCAGATACCATAGTTAAAAATAACGTGTTGCCTAAGACATGTTCCGCCCTGTCCTTCTCACCTTTACCAAGCGATATGGAGATATTTGACGAGGCGCCAATGCCTACAAGTTGAGCCGCACCCAAAATAACTGTCATAATGGGCATGCAAAGACCGATGCCGGTTAAAGCCGTGTCTCCAGCGTCACCCATTTGACCAACCCAAAATCTATCAACAACATTATAAAGCGCATTAACAAGCATTCCTATAACGGTCGGTAAAGAATACTTAATTGTAAGCTTCCACATATTCTCTGTTGAAATTCTATTTTTGTCCATATTTCCTCCTATGCTAATAAAAAAGAGCCGTGCAGACTCAGTGTGAGTTCTACACAGCCCTTTCATAATTCTTAATTTCTAATTCTTAACTGCAGTAGCTATACTCCTTAACGCTAAAAATTTGCACTTCTTTCTTCGCGAAATGGCACAAACTTGCCTCTACAAGTTTTCAAACGCCCGAAAAAAGTTCGATTTTAATGCGTTAAGGAGTATATTCCTCAACGGATTTAATAAGTTTTTGAGGGAAACGTGTAACATTGCCGCCGCTATGGCGTAATCGTTCAAAGGCATTAATAGCCTGCGCTCCGGCATAATTAAATAACGCATCTTCCAAAACCCTTTCAATGGGTACGTTAGCATTTTGAGCAAGCCTTGAATAAAATACCTCTGAAGCGTCGTCGATGTTAATTACAACCTCTCTCATAAAACCTCCCGGATTATTTTGCATACTCAATGGCTCTTGTTTCGCGAATAAGGTTAATCTTAATCTGTCCGGGATAGTCTAAATCCGTTTCAATTTTCTTGGCAATGTCACGTGCCAAAACGGTTAGATAGTTGTCTTCCACTTCCTCGGGGATGATAATTATACGCAGTTCACGTCCGGCCTGTATGGCAAAGGATTTTTCTACCCCCTTAAATTCGTCGGCAATGGCTTCAAGCTTTTCAAGACGCTTAACGTAAGATTCTAAAGGCTCACGCCTTGCGCCCGGACGGGATGCAGAAATCGCATCAGCAGCTTGAACAATCACGGAGATGATGTTTGTGGCTTCAACATCGCCATGGTGAGCCTCAACCGCGTTAATAATAAGGTCGCTTTCCTTATATTTGCGGCACAAGCCTGCACCAATGCTAACGTGGGAACCCTCCATATCCTGATCAATAGCCTTACCTATATCATGCAACAGCCCCGCACGCTTGGCAAGCGTAACATCCGCACCGAGTTCCGAGGCCAAAAGCCCGGATAAGTGTGCAACCTCGACGGAATGTTTAAGTACATTTTGACCAAAGCTTGTACGAAATTTCATCTTGCCTAAAAGGCGAATAAGCTCTGAATGTATGCCATGGATGTTTGTTTCAAAGGTGGCGGTTTCGCCCTCCTCTTTTATGATAGCCTCAACCTCACGTTTGGACTTATCAACCATTTCTTCGATACGCGCAGGATGCACGCGTCCGTCTATAATAAGCTTTTCAAGCGCAAGACGCGCAATTTCGCGACGCATAGGGTCAAAGCTTGAAAGTATTACAGCCTCCGGGGTGTCGTCGATTATCAAATCTACACCAGTTAAGGATTCAAGCGTTCGTATATTACGGCCTTCACGTCCAATTATACGACCCTTCATCTCATCGTTAGGTAAAGCAACAACGGATACGGTCGTCTCTGCAACGTGGTCAACCGCACAACGTTGAATTGCAATTGAAAGTATTTCTTTAACACGTTTGTCTGCTTCGGCTTTTGCCTTATTCTCCGCTTCCTTAATCAAAAGTGCGGATTCCAACTTAACTTCGTCCTCAATGCCCGAAAGCAATAATTCCTTAGCCTGCTTTTGTGTGAGACCTGAGATTCGCTCAAGCTCTGTTTGTTGCTTTGCAATTGCCGCATTTAATTCATCTTTTTGAAGCTCAATAGCTTCAATGCGTTTTGTAAGCTGTTCTTCCTTCTTTTCGTAACTGTCACTTTTTCTGTCTAAATTCTCTTCTTTTTGAAGCAAGCGTCGCTCAAGCCTGTTAAGCTCGTTTCTGCGCTCCCTTGCCTCCCGCTCAAATTCATTCTTTGCTTTTATAGACTCTTCTTTAGCCTCAAGCAATATCTCTTTTTTTCCGGCTTCCGCTTTTTTCTTTGCTGTTTCTATTATATTCAACGCCTCGGCTTCCGCTCCGCCAATCGCGGCTTCGGCAACACGCTTGCGATACAATATTCCACTGAAAAAACCTACAACCAAAAAGACTCCGGCCACAATGACCGTTATGACAATAGCAACGGGATTATTCATTACACATCTCCTTTCTATAAAGTTTAGAATAATACAAGAAAATATTCCTAATTATATTACTTTTTACTAAATATGTCAATTGCATATTCCGTTGAATGACGAAAATATAAAACTTTAGGCCAGCTCTGTTACGTCTATGTAACGAGGCCCTTCTGTTTCGATAAATTCCTTGCGCGCTTTGATATTATCGCCCAAAAGCATTTCAAAAACAGCCTGCGTTTTTGTGACATTTTCCGATTTAACTGCAATAAGCCGTCTTGTCTCAGGGTTCATGGTAGTCTGCCACATCATTTCCGGCTCGTTTTCACCAAGACCTTTTGAACGCTGAATGGTGTATTTATTGCTCAGGGTCTTCAAAATGTCGTTTTTCTCCCTATCGCTATACGCAAAGAAAGTTTTCTTACCGCTTGTTATCTCATATAGCGGAGACTCAACAATATAGACCTTTCCTGCATCTATGAGCGTGGGCGCAAGGCGATAAAGCATAGTCAATATGTGCGTTCTTATATGGAAACCGTCAACATCGGCATCTGTACAGATAATGATTTTATCCCATTTAAGCTTGTCTAATTCAAATGAACTTAAATCTTTATTGTGCTTAGATTTAATTTCAACGCCGCAACCCAAAACACGAATTAAATCCGTTATGATGTCGTTGTTGAAAATTTTGTCGTAGTCGGCTTTAAGACAATTCAAAATCTTTCCGCGCACAGGCATTATTGCTTGAAACTCTGCATCACGTCCAAGCTTGCACGAGCCAAGCGCGGAGTCACCCTCAACAATATAAATCTCTCGACGGCTAACATCCTTTGTTTTGCAATTTACAAATTTCTCAACGCGGTTATTTATATCTATGCTGCCGGTGAGTTTTTTTCTTATGCTCACACGCGTCTTTTCTGCTGTCTCACGGCTGCGCTTGTTTGCAAGAATCTGAGCGGCTATCTTGTCGGCCTCTGACTTGTTCTCTATAAAGTATACCTCTAATTGCTTTTTTAAGAAGTCCGTCATAGCCTCTTGGATAAATTTATTTGTTATAGATTTTTTGGTTTGGTTCTCATAGCTGGTTATTGTTGAAAAGGAATTTGATATCAAAATAAGGCTGTCTTCTATGTCCGTAAAGACCAGCTTTTTTTCATCCTTTTTATATGCGTTTATGGATTTTAAATATGCATCTGTAGCAGACACAAACGCGGACTTGACTGCCTTATCCGGGGAACCGCCATACTCAAGAAAGCTTGAATTATGATAGTATTCAAGTGCGTTCACATCGTTATTAAAGCAAAATGCAAGCTCAAATTTAAGCTTGTATTCGGGCTTGTCCTCCCTGTCTCGTCCTCTCGTCTCTGTTTGAAGATAGTGCGGATCTGTAAGCCCGTTTACGGATAATTCAACTATATAATCCCTTATGCCGTTTTGGTAGAAAAATTCAAAGCTTTCAGTAGTTTCCTCATCTGTTAGTATAAATTTCAAGCCCGCGTTAACAATAGCTTGTCTTTTTAAGATGTCCTTAAAATAATCCAATGGGATGTTTATATCCGTGAAAACATCCAAATCGGGTTTCCATTTAGTCGTTGTGCCTTGAAGCTTTGAGGATTTTGGCAATGGCTCTGTAGTAAGCCCGCCTACATTTTCTCCCTTTTCAAAATGCAGGCTGTATTTATTGCCGTCGCGGTAAATTATAACATCCATATACTCTGAGCTATACTGCGTTGAGCAAAGGCCTAAGCCGTTCAATCCCAGACTGAACGAATAATTCTCCTCGTCGTTATTATTAAACTTGCCGCCTGCGTACAGCTCGCAATATATCAATTCCCAATTGTAACGTTCCTCGACGGGGTTGTAGTCAACGGGCACACCGCGCCCATAATCTTTAACCGTTATCGAGCCGTCAACGTGCTTTGTAACCTCGATCAAGCTGCCGTAGCCCTCTCTTGCTTCGTCAATAGAATTTGATATTACCTCAAAAGCAGAATGGCAACAACCGTCCAAACCATCGGAGCCAAAGATAACAGCGGGACGTTTTCTAACTCTGTCCGCACCTTTAAGCGCGCTTATACTCGTATTATTATATTCCTGTTTCTTCATTTGATTTGCCAATCTACCTTTCGCTGAAACTCTTTAAGAATTTCGTTTGTTTTTGAAAAATGGCGGCAACCGAAAAAACCCCTTGAAGCCGAAAGCGGGCTTGGATGAGGGGCTTCGAGAATAAAATGCCGTCTTTCTATAAGCCTTTTTTTATCCCTTGCATTCTTGCCCCAAAGAAGGAAAACAACAGGTCTTTCCCTCTGTGAAAGCGAGATTATAACCCTATCAGTAAATTCCTGCCAGCCTATGTTTGAGTGCGAGTTTGCGGCGCCTGCGCGCACTGTAAGGGTTGAGTTTAAAAGCAGAACGCCTTGGTCGCACCAACTGTCCAAGCACCCATGCGACGCCATTTTTATGCCTAAGTCGTCCTCAATCTCCTTATATATATTCACTAATGAGGGCGGTATTCTTATACCCTTTGGTACAGAAAAAGCCAAGCCTGTGGCTTGGTTTTCCTCGTGATACGGGTCCTGCCC
>CAYPQA010000016.1:0-25409 GCA_964412725.1 uncultured Eubacteriales bacterium | reverse complement strand
GATCTTAGTGCTATCGGCGAAGCCATGAATCAAATGGTTGGTTCTTCTTCAACATCAATATCTTCAATGCTTAATATGAAGATAGATATTGATACACCGAAAGCTTTTATTTTAGATTTCCAAAGTGATATTTTTGAAAATATAGGGGTTCACCCTGACGAGAATCTTGCTGCGGTCTCCTTTCGAATGGAAATTGGTACACTCATAGATAGTGATATTATGCAAATTTTACCAATTGATTTCGCTAAGGTTATGGTTGAGAATATGAAGGCGAAAATTATGGGAGAAACTTCTTCTAAACCAGCCGCGCCTACACCCGCTCCAGCATCTCAACCCGCACAGCAAACGCCACCACCTTCTCCCGCACAAATGCCTCAACAACCGGCAATGCAACAACCCGTTCCTCCACCGCCTCAATATGATCAACAAGCTATGTATGGACCGCAGCCTCAATATATGGGTCAGCCATATCCACAACCTTATCCTCAACCCCAATATATTCCACCGCAACCGCAATATAACGTTAATGCTCAGCCCGTGTCATTCCAAAACCTTGATGTCAATGCCATTATGCAACAGAAAGAAAATATTGACATTATTATGGACGTACCTCTTGAGGTCACTGTTGAGCTTGGGCGTACAAAGAAGAAAATTAAAGAAATATTGGAGTTTGCACCTGGAACAGTAATTGAGTTGGATAAGCTTGCAGGCGAACCTATAGACATATTAGTAAACGGCAAGTTTATTGCAAAAGGTGAGGTAGTTGTTATTGATGAAAACTTCGGTATTAGGATAACGGATATTATCAGTACCGAAAAAAGAATATAATATTTTCAAATAGGAGTGAAAAACATGGCAGATAAAACAATATTACTGGTTGATGATGCAGCGTTTATGAGGATGATGCTTAAAGACATTCTCACAAAGAACGGCTATGAGGTTGTTGGCGAGGCTGAAAACGGAGCCAAGGCTATTGAAAAATACAAAGAACTTAAGCCGGCTTTGGTAATAATGGATATTACGATGCCTGAAATGGATGGTATTCAAGCAACAAAAGGTATTAAGGGCGTTGACAGCAAAGCCCTTGTTATTATGTGTTCAGCTATGGGTCAGCAGGCTATGGTTATTGAATCCATACAAGCCGGAGCAAGAGATTTTATCGTTAAACCTTTCCAGGCAGATAGGGTTTTGGAGGCCGTACAAAAGGTTATTGGTTAATGATAAGTAGTTGGGAACTTATAAAATTATTATTTGGTATTCTTTTTGTATCCTTTTTAGCTTATTTATCTATAAAGTTTTTGGGAAAGGGTACATATTTGAGGCGCAAGACTGCAAATATGCAGCTTCTTGAAACCCTTAGCCTTTCCATTGGTTGTCTGTTATCTATTGTAAAGATTGGTGATAAGTTTTATTTAATCGGTCATACGAAAGATAAAATTACGTATTGTACTATGGTTGATGGAGATTCATTTGAATTTCAAGAAATTTCAGAAATCAATAATGAATTTTCAAAACTACTAAACAAATTTATTAAGTCAGATAAGAATAACACTGAGTGATAAGTGATAATTTATCACCATCACTCAGTAAAGTTGGAAAATACTATGCAACTAATTGGAGTTGGCATATTTGAATAAACGTATTCTTAAGTTCTTTATTTTATTAATTTTTATCTTAGTGCTGTTTCCATCTTTCGTTTTGGCCAATGACTTATCATTGCCGGCGTTAAATATTTCTGTTGGTCAGGGCGGCCCTGCTGAAGTAGCTACCTCATTGCAGCTACTTTTTTATATAACCATTATTGGGTTAGCTCCCACTTTGTTGTTAATGGTTACTTGTTTTACCCGTATAATTGTGGTTTTTCATTTTTTACGTTCAGCTATGGCAACTCAACAAATGCCACCGAACCAAATTTTGATAGGTATTGCATTGTTTTTGACACTATTTTTAATGGGACCAATATTTACGCAAATTAACGATACTGCATTGAAACCGTATTCCGACGGTCTAATATCTACAGATGAAGCTATTAAGGTAGGTATGGAGCCAATAAGGGATTTTATGTTCAAACAAGTTGAACCAAAAGATTTAGCTTTGTTTGTAAACCTTTCAGGTCAAACGTTTGAAGACTATGACCAAATACCAAACGAGGTTTTAATACCTGCTTTTGTACTAGGTGAGTTGACAAAGGGCTTTAAAATGGGCTTTTTTATTTATCTTCCCTTTTTGGTTATAGATATGGTTGTTGCTTCAACTCTTATGGCTATGGGTATGATGATGTTGCCACCCGCTATGATTTCTTTACCATTTAAACTGCTTGTCTTTGTTTATGTTGATGGATGGAGTCTTCTTATACATTACTTGATTCTTACATTTAAGTAGGGAGGTGTGACGATTGACCCAAGATACTGTTATTGACTTGGTCAGGAATGCTATTATGACCATATTGATTACTTCTGCGCCCCTTTTATTATTGGGGCTCATTGTAGGAGTTCTCGTCAGTATATTTCAGACTGTTACATCTATTCAGGAGCAAACTCTTGCATTTGTGCCTAAGATCGTTGCTGTATTTTTAGGCCTTTTACTGTTTGGTGCATTTATGCTTACAACATTGTCTGAGTATATAATTAATCTATATCAGAGTTTTCCCGAGCTGATTAACCCGAGATGAAAGAGATGGTTTTATGTATTCTTCCGGACTTGCTGTTTTAACAGAGATTTATTCAAGAATAGATGTCCTCTTTGTTCTTATGGTAAGGTTTTTTGGATTTATAAATTCCTTGCCTATATTTACCGGAAGAAGTTTTCCTACGATTGCAAAGGTAGGATTATCTCTTTTTGTTGGTTATCTTGTGCTAATCACGCAAAATGTTGAAGTTGTTTACAATGCAGATAATGTTATATCATATGTAACTATGCTTACTCGAGAATACTTTGTAGGCCTTGTACTGGCATTTGTAGTATATATGTTTTTTTCGCTTGTATATTTTTCAGGACAGATTATTGATTTTAATATAGGGTTTTCAATGGTTAGCGTTATGGATCCGTTAAGCCAAATTCAAGTTCCCATAGTAGGTAATATGTACTACTGGGTAATTTCATTGCTATTCATTCAGTCAGGTGGCCTTAACTCCTTTTTAGCCGCTTTTTTTTATAGCTATGAGCGTGTACCTATAAATTCCGCTATTTTAGTAGCAAATCCCGGTATAGCATCTATATGTATAGATTTGATTATAAAGTTTTATAGTGCAGGAATACAGGTTGCTATGCCAATTGTTGCAACTATTTTAGTTGTTGACGTTTCATTGGGCTTGTTGGTTAAGGCTGCACCTCAGATGAATATATTTGTTGTTGGTATGCCGATTAAACTTCTAATAGGCTTGTTCGTATTGTTTTATATTACTCCTCTTTTCGCCGAGGTTTATTCTTACACTTTTGACGAAGCATATAAATCCATGGTTCATATTATGCAAGTCATTTCACCTTAGGCGAAATATTATAAGGAGGCAGATTTAGTGGAATACAGATTTTTATTGCCTATTAACCTTAGATTTTTTGACGGTGGCGAAAAAACTGAACAGGCCACTCCACGTAAAAAACAAAAAGCTCGTGAAGAGGGTCAAGTTGCTAAAAGCCAAGAAATCAGTACTGCTGCTTTGTTTCTGGCTATGTTTTTTTGTTTACGTATGTTTGGCCCTGGTATGATCACTAATATTACGAGTGTTTTTTCATTAAGCCTGTCTAAAATTCAAGACATAAATTATATATTTACATCCACATTTCTTGTTTCATTTGTTGCAAATATGCTTGGTCAGATAATGCTAATTGTTACGCCTATTTTTGCCGTTGCAATGATAAGCGGAATTATATCAAGCCTTATACAGGTTGGGTGGCACCCAACAACTAAGCCTCTAAAGCCTAAATTTAGTAAGCTAAACCCTGTCTCAGGATTTAAGCGCTTGTTTTCACTTAGCAAGCTCGTTGACTTACTCAAAGCTTTACTTAAAATGGGTGTAATAATTATTGGAATATATGTTGTTTTAAAGAAGAAAATGGAAAGTATTCCCACACTGATGGATATGCCCGTAATAAGTTCTATGGCTTTCGTCGGAGAGATGGTAATTGATTTAGGTCTTACAGTTGGAGGAATGTATCTTTTTGTTGCGGCTATAGACTATTTCTATACAAGATTTAAGCACAATAAACAACTAAGAATGTCTAAACAAGAAGTTAAGGAAGAACATAAGATGATGGAAGGTAATCCACAGATAAAGGCTAAAATCCGGCAAAAAATGCGTGAGGTTTCGATGAGGCGTATGATGCACTCTGTTCCCTCTGCAGACGTTATTATCACAAATCCAACCCATATTGCGGTTGCTTTAAAATATGAAAAAAGTTCTCCAAGAGCCCCTATCGTTGTTGCAAAAGGCGTTGACTTTATTGCAAAAAAAATCAGAGAGAAGGCTATGGAGTCTAATATACAGATTGTTGAAAATAAACCTCTGGCTCGTGCTATATACCAATCGGTTGACATTGGGCGTGAAATTCCTCCCGATTTGTATCAAGCTGTTGCAGAAATTCTTGCTTTTGTCTATAAGCTTAAAAATAAGGTAGTGTAGAAATGAGGTTTTCTTATGAAATATCGTGAGACTATAATAGGTGTTTTTATAGTTCTTGTTGCTATTTGCTTTATATTCCCATTACCGTCAATTCTTATTGACATACTTCTTATGTTCAATATAACATTGGCTTTGATTATTTTGCTTAACGCGCTTTATTCTAAAGAAGCCTTGGATATGTCGCTTTTTCCTACCATTTTGCTCATCACAACCCTCTATAGGCTTGTGCTTAATATTTCAACAACAAGAGCGATGCTTGGCAGTGGTTATGCAGGTAAGGTTATTGAGACATTTGGTACATTCGTTGCGGGTGGAGATTCTGCCAGTGGCAATGCAATGGTCATAGGCGCTATAGTTTTCATTATAATCATCATTGTTAACTTTATGGTTATCACAAAGGGTTCCGAAAGAGTTGCAGAGGTTACTGCGCGTTTTACTCTTGACGCTATGCCTGGTAAGCAAATGGCTATTGACGCAGACTTAAATACCGGGCTTATAACTGATGAAGAGGCTAAGGCAAGGCGTAAGAAAATTCAGGATGAGTCCAATTTTTATGGCGCAATGGATGGTGCTAGTAAGTTTGTAAAAAACGATGCAGTAGCTGGTATTATAATAACATTTGTTAATATTATCGGTGGTTTAATATTAGGCACAACAGGTATTGCAACCGGCACTCCTTTACCATTGGCTGAAGCAGCTTCAATCTATACTATAATGACTATAGGTGACGGTCTTGTCGGTGCTATACCTTCGCTACTTATTTCAGTTGCAACGGGTCTTTTGGTCACAAAGGCCACTGTTGAATCTGAGCTTAGCACTACAATAAATAAACAGTTGTTTAGTAATCCACTCGTTATGTACATTACTGGTTCAGCTATAGCTATGCTTGGACTAGCAACCCCACTTCCTCCTTACTTTTTTGTACCTTTTGGATTGATGCTTATTGTTTTAGGCACCATGCTTGACAAAAAGATAAAGACAAAAGCTGTTGAGGCTGAGATATCTACGGCTGATACGGATGTTGAAGAAATACGTCGTCCTGAAAATGTAGTATCTTTGCTTAATGTTGACCAAGTTTTATTACTGTTCGGATACGGCCTTATCCCGCTCGTTGATGCGAACCAAGGCGGTGACCTTTTAGACAGGGTTGTTATGATAAGGCGTCAAATTGCAATAGAGTTGGGCGTAATTGTTCCTATTATTCGCTTAAGGGATGATATTAAGCTTAACCCTAATGAATATAAGATAATGATTAAAGGTGTCGAAATTGCTAAGGGCGATATAATGTTCGACCATTATATGGCTATGAATCCTGGTTACGTCGAGGAAGAAATTGACGGAATTGAAACCGTTGAACCTTATTTGGGACTTCCCGCGTTATGGATAACAGAAATGCAAAGAGAAAGAGCCGAAGCATTGGGCTATACCGTTGTGGATGCCCCAGCTATTATTGCAACTCACTTGACAGAGATAATTAGAAGTCACTTGCATGAGTTGTTGTCAAGGCAGGATGTTCAAACCCTCATCAACAATGTTAAAGAAACAAATGCTATACTAGTTGATGAACTTGTTCCAAGGCTTATGTCTATCGGAGAAATACAGAAGGTTTTGGCAAATTTGCTTAAAGAGGGAATTTCTATTAGAGACTTGGTTACTATACTGGAAACCTTGGCAGATTATGCCAGTGTAACACGTGATCCGGATATGCTTACCGAATATGTTAGACAGGGATTGCGTCGCTCGATAACAAGAAAGTATTTTGAAAATAATGTTAATACAGTTATAACGCTTGACCCAGAGCTTGAGCAACAAATTATGGGGTCTGTTCAACAAACAGAGCAAGGTTCATATCTGGCTTTAGACCCCGCAACTACACAAAGGGTCTTTTCAAAGCTTAATTCTGAAGTTAGCAAGCTTACGGATATGGGTGTGCAACCTATAATTTTAACATCACCAATCGTAAGAATTTATTTCAAGCGTCTTGTAGAACAGGTTGCTCCCGACCTTATTGTCATATCATATAACGAAATTGAACCTTCAGCCGAGGTGCAATCCATTGGCATGGTTAGCATAGCCTAACACTCCCATATAGGAGGTTTTTAACTTGAAGATAAAGAAGTATATGGCTCTGTCTGAACAAGATGCACTCCAAAAGGTTAAGAATGAATTGGGGCCGAATGCTTTGATTTTAAGTACAAAAAGAATAAAGCCTAAAGGTTTCTTTGGATTTTTTAAGCAGTCAAAGATAGAGGTTACAGCTGCTTATGATGATACAGAGAGTAACTCAAAGAAAGAAAAGGCAACCAAGCAGGAGATTGAGGCTAAGCATAGGGCACTCATTGAACAACAGGAAAAAATTAAACTTTTGGAACATAAGTTAGGTTCAACGGAAGAGATGTTAAAAAGGGTTAAGGTTCAGTTATCGGTTGCAGAGCAAAGTAAGGTTTCACAACGTATTTACGAAAATAGTATGATTCAATTTTTTTATGACAGCCTTATTGAGCAGGATGTGTATCCCGAGGTTGCTTCAAGCCTTTTAGAGAGTATTGATATAATAGAGGATGCTAATCAGATAAATATTAATCTTATAGTTAAGATAGTTTACAACACTATTGTTAATATCTTAAGTGGTACGTCTGACAAATCTAATATTTTTTACGATAATATGAAGAATTATTGTTTTGCAGGGCCTACTGGCGTTGGTAAAACTACAACCATTGCTAAATTATGTTCTAATCTTGTTTTAAGAGACGCAAAGAGCGTTGGACTTATAACAGCAGATACTTATAGAATTGCCGCAATTGAACAGCTTAAAACCTATGCTGAAATTTTGGGTATAGATGTGTCTGTCATATATAATGCTGATGAACTTTTGCAGGTTTATAAAGATATGCAAGGCAAGAATGATTTTGTTTTAATAGACACCGCAGGTCGTTCTCACAAAAATTCAGAGAATTTAGAAGATTTAATCCAAATAATTAAAGCGGTTCCTGATGTAAAGGTTTTTTTGGTTTTAAGTCTTACCACAAAGCTTGCTGATATTCTTAATATTATAAAGACATACTCAGCCATAACAGACTTTAGCTTAATTTTGACTAAATTGGATGAAACAACAACTTATGGCTCTATTTTAAATATAGCTTATTTAACTAAAAAGAAGATTGCTTTCTTAACCACAGGTCAAAATGTACCGGATGATATTGAAACTGTTGAGCCTGAAAAAATTGCGAAAATTCTCTTGGGGTTAGGAGGGTAAATATGGACCAGGCAGACCAAGCCAATAGGCTTAGAGAAATGATGCGTGCAAAGCTCGAGAGTCCTGCTAGTTCAAAATCCAATAAGCTTGGTGCTAGAGAAATCAAGAACACTAGCCGCGTTATAACCGTTACCAGCGGCAAGGGTGGAGTTGGAAAAAGTAATTTTACGGTTAATTTGGCCATTTCTTTGGCCAAATTAGGACGAAGTGTCGTTGTAATAGACGCAGATTTTGGGCTTTCTAATGTAGAGGTTTTATTAGGTGTTGTTCCAAACGGAAATTTTTCTGAATTTTTATTTGGCTCTAAAAATATAGAAGATATCATAACGGATACTTCTTATAAGATAAAGTTTATTTCAGGTGGTTCAGGTTTTATTGAACTTGGCAAACTTAGCGAAGTACAACTTACCAGTATTGTTAACAGCTTATCATATCTGGACAATTTGGCCGATTACATTCTCATAGATACTGGTGCAGGAATATCCGATGTTATAATTAATTTTATCAAAGCTTCAGATGAAACTATTATTATAACAACACCGGAACCAACTTCTGTGGCAGATGCATATACTCTTGTTAAATCTGTACACGAGGAAGGTTTCTCGCCCGATGTTAACGTTGTTATTAATAGGGTTGAGTCCGATCAAGAGGGTTATGAAATTTTTGAAAAAATACGTATGGTTGCAAAGCGGTTTTTAAATATTGAGCTTGGCAATTACGGATATATCCGCCAATGTCCTTCTCTTGTGAAAGCCGTTAAATTGCAAAAACCTGTATCAACACAATTTCCAAATTCAAATTTTTCAAGATTTACCCTTAAGCTTGCACGAGAAATTATGATTAAGGAATATAAGGAGCCTGAGCATACTTTTGTTGAGTCGAACGAAAAATTTCTTGAGGACACTATGAACAGGTTTGATGATGATACGATTGAGCTTTCAAAGTTTACATCTAAAAAACAACAGAACGTGGGTATTGTTTCTTTTGTAAAAAAATTAGCAAATATATTTAACAAATAATAGATAGGATAGGAGGCTCAGAATATGGTTGATATGATTTCCGTTGGGGATAGAGTGGAGATTACGTTTAAGCGTGATAAAAACCACCAAAAAACCTATGTTAGTATGATTGAACATGTGATTAATGAAAAGCAATTAATGATGCACATGCCTATCTCCTACGGCAAGATTATTAAACTGCCAACCGGAGAGGAATATGAAATTACTGTTTATACAGACAGCGGTATGATTTTGTTTGACGCAAATATAGACAGTTATACTAAAGAGGATGGTTTTAATTACATGGTTATGAATCTTCTTACCGCAGGTGAGAAGAAACAGCGCCGAGATTTCTTTAGGTTTGATTGTCTATTACCGTTGCAGTTTACTTATTATGATGCAGACAACGTGGAAAGCGGAAAATGCCAAGGGATTGTAAAAGATATCGGAGGAGGCGGCTTGCGTTTCGTGTCTAACGAGGATTTGCCGGAAGGTAAACATAAATTTAAAGGCATTGTTATGCTCAAGGACGATTTCGTTATTACTACAGGAGATATCCTCTTTAAACAAGTTTTTCCAAAGTCAAACTATAAATTTCAGTATAGGGTAAAATTTTCCGGCCTTACTCAGGATGAACGTGAAAAAATTATTAAATATATATTTGACGAACAGAGAAGAATAATGCAAAGAAGGAAGGTTTAATATGCGTTTTGAAAATTTGAGCACTGTTAAAGTGGATGTGCTGAAGGAGATTGCAAGCATAGGTTCCGGGAATGCAGTTTCAAGCTTGGCCAAAATGCTTAATCTCAAGATTTCAATGCATGTTCCTTCTGTTGCGTTTATTGACTTTAAAGATTTGGCCGACACTATAGGTGGCCCTGAACAGATTATTGTTGGTGTTTTAGTTAATTTGTCAGGTGACATAAACGGCATTATGATGTTCGTTATGACATTGGAATCTGCCAAGTTTATGGTTAAAACGTTGTTAAAGCGCAATTCAGGCGGGGAATTCTTTGATGAGTTTGAGTTATCCGCCATATCTGAGATTGGAAACATATTAACCAGCTCTTACTTGGCTTCGCTTGCCGGATTTACCAAGAAATTTTTTAAGCCATCTGTTCCATATACGTCTATTGATATGGCCAACGCCATACTTAGTGTTCCGGCTATTGAGTTCGGCAAGATTGCAGATAATGTCCTACTAATAGAGTCTGTTTTCATTACGAATACCCCGGGTGAGACTGTTTCAGGTTTCTTCCTGCTTATACCCGATATGCCATCGATTAACACCATATTTCAAGCATTGGGAGTACACTGATATGAAAGAGAACATGATTATTGTGGGCATGGCTGACCTTAATGCCGTCAGATATCCTTACGCATTGACTACTTTGGGTCTTGGCTCTTGTGTTGGAATCGCGCTATATGATTCGATAAACAAGGTTGCCGGGCTGGCTCATGTCATGTTGCCAGACAGTACCCAAATTCAAAACAACTCTAATGTTGCTAAATTTGCCGACACAGCCATAATTCGCCTTGTTAATGATATGGTTAGACTTGGAGCAGTCAAGAACGCCCTTAAGGCGAAAATCGCGGGAGGGGCTCAGATGTTTGCAGTTACTTCGTCAAATGAAAATATGAAGATTGGCGATAGGAATGTTGAAGCATCTGTGAAAATGCTTGCGAAGCTTGGTATACCGCTTTTGGCAAGAGATGTCGGCGCCAACTACGGCCGAACAGTTGAGCTTTATTCCGACGATGGACGTTTCATAATCAAGACCATTGGCTATGGCACAAAGACTTTATAGGGATTGTAGGTGAACATATGCTGGAAAAGCTTCACATTACCATTACTATTTTAGCAGCGACACTTGTTACTGCGTTTGGACTTTATTTAAAAGTTGATACTATGCGAATTTCGCTTAGTCTTATTTTTGTTATTATAGCGTTTTATATTATCGGACTTATCGTCAAAGCCTATCTTATGAGCCGAGTATTTGTTGTTGATAGTGCTGTTATAGAAGTGTCCGAACCCGCGTCCGAAGATTCATCGGGTGATATACAGGAAAATGAATCATATGCGGAGGAAGCTACTGAAGATTTAGTATAACGGACGGAGGTTTTTATGGATTTTGGTGAAAAAAAACCCGAGCTTTGTCCGGAGCAACAAGAAGAGCTTAACAGATGCTGGTCTGTGTATGCTGAAAGCAAAAGTCCCGAAATTAAGGAAAAATTCATTCTTCATTATGCTTATTTGGTTAAGATTATTGCTGGAAGAATGAGTATGCATTTGGGAAGTTATGTTGATTATGACGACTTGGTAAGCTACGGCATTTTTGGTTTGATAGATGCAATAGATAAATTTGATATAAAGAAAAATATTAAGTTTGAAACATATGCCTCTTTGAGAATAAGAGGCTCCATAATTGATAATATAAGAAAAATGGATTGGGTTCCGCGCTCGCTAAGGCAGAAAGGGCGGCTTTTAGAGCAGGCTTACTCAGAGCTTTCTGCTAATTTGGGTCAGGAACCTACAGCTAAAGAATTAGCTGATAAGCTAGATTTTAGTGTTGAAGAAATTAATGAGCTTCAGAAGAAATCCTCTGTTGTAAGCCTCTTGTCATTAGACGAATATTTGCAGAATAATGGAGATATTCCGGCCTATTCTTCAAGCGCTACACTACCGCACGAAGACATCGAAAGACAAGAAGCAGCTCAGATGATAGCTAACGCAATTGATGGTTTGTCAGAAAAGGAAAAAAAGGTTGTTTCTCTCTATTACTATGAAGACTTGACATTGAAAGAAATCAGTAAGATTATGGGCGTTTCGGAGTCTCGCATTTCTCAAATACATAGCAGAGCTATTGTTAGACTTCAGAATAAGCTTGGCCGATATAAAGGTATTTTATTTTTTTCTTAATTTTTCTTTTAGGGGTGATTAATTATGGCTTTTTCAAGTACTTGCGTTTTTGATGTCAGGGAAGATGGTGTCTATGCCATTATCGATAATATAGAGGGCGCCGAGCGCATACAACGCAGACAGCTTATGTTTCTTGCCGAAGAATTTGGCGTTACTGATATAGATTTAGATGTTGTAAGTGAAATCTTTTCCGACATGTCTTCTCATATTGAAAAAAGAATTACCACAAGCACGCGTATCAAAGAACGCGTTGTAAAAGATGAATCTATCATTATTGAAACTACAGCTGACCATATGCAAGCTACAATAAAATTTGTCGAACCTTTGGGTGGCGGCAAATTACTTACTATTGATGACATCAAGTTTAAACTTCAAGAACATGGCATCAAATTTGGCATCTTGGAAAAAACAATACCTCTTTTGATAGATGAAAAACAATATAATGAAAAGCTTGTTGTTGCAAAAGGTGAACCTGCCGTTCATGGTACTGACGGTACTATAAGGTTCCATGTCGATGTATCAGGTAAAGCGGTTTCTCCAAAGGTTTTGGATTCAGGCAAGGTTGATTTTAGAGAGCTCGGCTTGATAAAAATGGCAAATAAAAATGAAACCCTTGTTTCCGCAACTCCACCTACAGAAGGCGTACATGGAATGGATGTATTCGGAAGGCCTATTGAAGCCAAAGCCGGCAAGCCAGCTCCACCTTTACCTGTTGGTAAGAATGTTTTCATTTCTGATGACGGTCTCACGGCTAAAGCCGCTTGTGATGGTCAAATTTTGTATGTCGCCAAGAAAATAAGTATTTCTCCGATTCTTGAAATAAAGGGCAATGTTGATAACTCTACCGGTAATATTGATTTTAACGGTGCTGTAGTTATTAAGGGCACTGTGCTTTCTGGGTTTGTTGTAAAGGCCGTTGGTAATATTGAGGTTTACGGCGTTGTTGAAGGTGCTAAGCTTAAATCAGAGGGTCATATATTTTTATACAATGGCATACAAGGCTCTGAAAGAGCTGTTATTGAGGCGCTTGGTAATGTAACGGCTAAATTTATTGAAAGTAGCAATATCAGTGCCGATGGCGATATAGTTGCGGACAGTATTATGCATAGCAATATTCGTTGTGGCGGAACCTTGGAGGTTGACGGTAAGAAGGGACTTTTGGTTGGTGGTAGCATAATTGTCAGCCGCGGTATTAAGGCTAAGAATGTTGGTTCAACTATGGCCACACCAACGGAGATTCAAGTTGGACACATGCCCAAAGAAATGGAAATGTACAACAAGCTTAAGATTGAAATGGATAAGCACAGAAAGCTTTATGATGATCACGTTAAGATTGTTAATGTGCTTTCGGCGGGCAACATTGCAGACCTTCCGCAGGATAAAAAGAATATTTTGCTTAGGGCGATTAATTCTAAGAAACAAGCAAGAGAAAAAATGCTGTCTATTCAAGCTCAAATTAATGATATTATGCCGGATTTGGCCGGAAATAAAGCTGCAAGTATAAAGGTAAGCGGGGTTATACGTTCCGGTGTTAAGGTTCTTATTGGTAACGCTATGATGTACATCAGAGATGATATACAAAACTGTATGCTTATCAATAAGGAAGGTAAAATTTCTATCCAGTCTTATGTATAATTATGTATAAAGGAGGCCCATATGTCTATAACCCCGATGGATATGCAGATTTCGATTCAAAGAACAACCGAGGTGTCTAGTCTACATAATGATGCTGCTCGTGCACATGTTCATCAGCATTTTGCAGACGAGTTTAAACGCGTTGTTGAATTGAAAGAGCATCAAGTTAATGTTGCTAACAAGAGCGAAGGTCAGAACATTGATAAAGACGGAAGAGGTAGTAACGGACAGGGCTCGCGTCGCAAAAATTTGAATAATAACTCAAAAAACGAAAATGATGAAAAGGCAGAAAACGTTAAGGATAGCAACAGTTTTTTTGATTTTAAGGTTTAATTTCTTTGATTGGAGTGGCTTTTTTGGAACTTTTTCAAGTTGCAGTATTGATTTCAGTTATCATCGGCATAATCATTGTGGTTGTATCTTTGGTTTTTATAAAGGATCAGGATGGCAAAGTTGAAACCGCTGATTATGGAATTAATACCGAGAATACCTTAAAAGCTATAAATGAGTCTGTTAGTGAGGCTGAAAAGGTTTTAGACGAGTTGGACAAAACTTCGGTTGATGTTTTTAATGAGCTTAATGAGAAATATCAAGAGCTTTTGTTTCTTTACTCTATGGTTGACGAAAAGAAAGTTGAAATTGCGGGAAAAGTTGATGTGGCCGCTGCAGGTGTTCCTCCAAAATCCCAACAAGGTTATGTGCCTAAGGGTACAATCGGCAATAGCGTTATGAATATTTTTAACAAGGAACGTTTCATTCAGGTGAGTGAGCTTTTAAACAGCGGACTTTCTCACGAGCAGGTTGCCAAAAAGCTTGGCATCGGAGTTGGCGAGGTTAAACTTATTTTAGACCTTGGCCGGATTAATGGCAGATAGGATGTAGGTTTTATGGGACTTAAAAAATTTTTCTTAGGCTTTGGTTTCGGAATTATAACGTTGAGCATTGTATTCTATTCAATTTTGGGTTTTTTGCCTAAAAATGAAAAGATTGTTGAAGTTGACTTATCAAATGACGAAATTATTGAACGTGCAAAAACTTTGGGTATGATTAGTATACGTGACTTACCTGAAAAAAGCCAAACCCCCGAACCTAGTGCTCCTTTAAGTGAAGCTGAGATAGTTAGCCTTGCTAGAAACTTGGGAATGATTTATTCATCAGAAGTTGAAAAAGACTTTATAATCCCCGAAGAACCTTTGCCTACTCAAAACCCGGAACCGATTCCATTACCTGAACCAGAGCCTGAACCAACTCCAACACCCACGCCAACACCAGTTCCCACTGTTGTTGAAGGTAAATTGACGGGTGATGTACTTGAACTTAATATTCCTTATGGTGCAAATATGACCCAGGTTTCGAGAACTTTGCAGCAACATGGTTTGGTTACCGATGCTGCTGATTTTACAAGTTATGTTATTAATTCAGGCATGAGCAGGCGGATTTTTGCAGGCAAAAGATATGTAAAGGTCGGTTCAGATTATGCTGGAATTTTAAATGCCTTGACAACGAGATAACAGGAGGTTAAGATGCGTCGTATTTCTAAGTTATTAGCTGTATTGTCCGTTATATGCCTTTTGGTCGGATGTCAGGCTGTTACGGATTCCTTTAATTCTGCTAAAGAATCCTTCATTAATACTAAAAATTCCATTTTAGAAAACGAACAGGTTAAGTTTGTTATAGAAAAATATAATGTTGTTAAGGATTATGTTGTTGAACACAATCCTTTCAAAAAGAAACCTGAGCCTATTCGTATCCCCAGGCCGCCTGTTGTTTATCCGGAAGTTGATTACGCCAATGGGCGCACAGTTATAAATTATGCTTGCTTGGCTGACAAAACGGGTACGCTTAGAGCCATTATTGACAGTTTCAATTTGGAAAATTCCGAATTCTATGTTAATCTTACTGAATTTGACTACGATGACTATGCATATCACAGCTTATTAAAAAACTACACTAGCTCCAACATTAAGTATGATGTTTTTGATATTGACTTGAATCTTTGTGCCGAGTTTGCTATAAGCGGATTAATTGCAGAGCTCGACACAGCTTTATATACAATGGGGATTTCTCCGCAAAACTATTATGCTATGGATGGCGCTATATATAAGGGCAGAACCTATGGTATTCCCAAGGAAATAAATCTTGGCGCAATTTTTGTTAAAAGCGGAACTTTTGACTATACTCCTTCTACTTGGGATGAATTGATTAGTTATTCTACTCAAGCTAAAGATACCGGTTTCTTTGACAAAGCGCTTACCTTCGGGGGTGTTATTTCACCTGATTTGACATTTAAAGCCTATGAAATGGTTTATTCTTATGGTGGCAGGATTTTTGATGCGAATGGCAACTTGGACATAGACAACAAGGAATTTAGGGAAGCCCTAACCATGTTTAGAAAACTCTACAACCTCGAAGATGAAAAAGAAAAGAGTCGTATTTTGGTTGCGACTAACGATGATGCAGCTAATTATTTTTTAGATGAGAAGATTTTATATATGAGAAATGAGCCTTCATATTGGGACAAATGCGACGAGGTTATGAGAGGCGGATTTTCTATCGCTCCTTTACCCAAGGGTTCATTTTCAGGCTCGGACTTGATTAGAGGCAAGATTATTTGTATGAGTTCTGAAACGCCATATAGGGATTATTCTTTGGAGCTTATTCGATATTTGACAGGTAATGTTGCTCAGAAACAGATGGCACTCTCTGGAAAAGTTCCTGCATTAAAAATGACACTCAGAGATAGCGCAGTCTTAATTAAATATCCTCTTTACCAATCTGATGCGTTTTCCAGACTGCTTTTGAGAGCCAGTATCTTTACTCAAACCACAAATTATTCTATATTCGGTGATATTTTTAGGCAACATTTGTCTTATTATATATATTACGACAGGTCATTAGACCAGATGATTGAGAATATTATTAGTGATTATGAAAAACTTACTAAATAAAAACTCATTTTGGCAACTTAAATCGAATCTCCCCATATAATAATCGTATAGGTTATTATATGGGGAGATTTTTATGAAGATATTTATTGACCCCGGTCATGGCGGAAAGGACCCAGGGGCGGTTGCAGCGGATGGCTTAAAGGAAAGCGAAGTTAATTTGGATATTTCACTAAGGCTTGGTAAGATTTTGGAGAATGCGGGATGGACTGTAAAATATTCGCGCACGACAGACGTTTACGTTCCATTGGATGAGCGCGCTAAGATGGCTAACGATTTTGGTGCGGATTATTTTGTAAGCGTTCATTCCAATTCGTCAGACAACAAAAGTGCAGGTGGAACAGAAACTTTATTTTACAAAGAAAACACTGTTTCAGAACGCCTTGCAAACAGTGTTCAAATACATCTGTGTGAAACCATTGAGCTACGCGACAGGGGTATAAGGCAACAGAATGTTGCTGTGTTGAGGCTTACTAAGATGCCTGCAATTTTGGTTGAAGTTGCATTTATTTCGAATCCAAAGGAGGCAACTTTATTGGGTGACCCTGATTTCCGTCAGCTATCTGCAAATGGTATTGCGGAAGGCATATTCAAGTTTAGAAAATAACTTATGGTTATTAAAAACAGAGCCTTTTCTATTATTCGTAGACGGGCTCTGTTTTTTTGTAAAATTGAGGTACTTGTTCAGATGAGTTCTAATTTTAATATTTAGCTAATTAGGGGGTGCTATATTCAAACTCCCCAACCATTTCCAATAACTCGATTGGCTTTATCTCCTGAAACTTCCCAAACGTCATATCCAATGCCTTCATAATACATCCATTTTGTAACAATCTCCATTTTTCCGTCACCATTTAAGTCGAAAAAGCCGCATATTTCAAAAATATAACGAACTCTATAATCAAGGTTTTCCATTTCGACTGATTTGGTACGAACATCATAATCCAGAATTATATTTTCTACACTTCCGTTAATAATTTTTCTCAAAATAAGTATGGAGTAGCTACCCTTTTGTGTAGAAAACCTATCGTAATCATAATAGAACAAAGAAGAGTCACCATTGATGTAGTATTTTCCAGGGGAGTATTCAGCATAAATTATTACTTCGTCCGTTCCATCGTCTTCCAAGTCTATTTTATAATTCTGAAGTATATTTACAACCGGTTCATCCAACCCTATTGCTTTTAATACGTCGCTTACAACTTCTTTATATTTTGCGTTTTGATTTGAGAGCTTGGTGGGTATTCGAGGCGTACAATCCCAATCACAGCTTACAGAAATAATATTTTCCATACTTAAATCATCCGGGTAGAACAGTCTGTATAGTTCGTTTCCATCTAATTTATTCTCTATATCCTCCGGTTGGAGCCAACCGGAAGAGTCAGAACCCCCCAATAGGAAGTTATCGTATATCACGGGGTGTAACTCTGAAATCTTTTTGTCTTTATGATATTCGCTGGCAATACAATTATTTGAGAAACAGTAAGAAATAGCTAAGGCTAACGCGGGAATTAAAACAACATTCTTCATTTAATTCAACTACCTCCATAGGCTTATTTTGCAAAATATTTTACAATGTATTTTACACAAGTGCAAGTAAGTCATGCTCCATAATATGTATTGCCAACCTTTTATATTTTTGGTATAATTTTTGTAAATTTCCAAGAATTATTCAAAGGAGGCACGTTATGAACGAGACATTGAAGAATATTATTGAAGCGGCGGTTTCTGCTGCGGAGGCCAAAAAGGGTTTTAATGTCAATATGATTATGGGTTTGGATGGTTTTGTTGATGAGATTATCCACCCTGTTGCAACGAGGATGGATTTTGAAAACTTTACACGTATTAAAACGATTGGTGACCTTGGAGCCAGGATTTCCAATGCAGCAGGCTTGAGCACGAATATTGAACTTGTTACCACGAGTGTAAAGCTTGGCGGCAATGGCCCTATTATGGCTAACGCTTTACTTGAATTGGGTGCAGAGCTGTCTTATGTTGGTGCATTGGGCAAACCTGACATACATCCTGTTTTTAAACCTATGACCGAAAGGTGCAAACAGGTATTTTCTCTTACCGACCCCGGACATACCGACGCTTTGGAGTTTGAGGACGGCAAGCTTATGTTGGGTAAGCATTTTTCTTTGAAAGAGATTAATTGGCAGACTTTTAAAGAAGGCTTGGGCGGCGTTTCAGCCATTGCAGGTATGATTGAAAAATCTAACATGTTTGGTATGGAAAACTGGACTATGATGCCTCATATGAGTGAGGTTTGGGAGGGCATTATAAACGAGGTTTTCCCCCTTTTGCCAGAAAAACAGCATAAGTCAGTTGCATTCTTTGATTTGGCAGATCCCGAAAAACGCACTAAAGAAGATATATCTAAGGCCATGTCTCTTATCGGACGCTTTGAGGAAAAGTTCGAGACAACCCTTGGACTTAACCAAAAGGAGCTTTACGAGATTGCCGAGGTTTTGGGTGTCGAATCAGATAGTAACGACATAGTTAAAACAGGTAATGCTGTGCATAAAAAGCTTAACATACACTGCCTTGTTGTGCATTTGGTTAAAGAGGCATATTCATTCTGTGGCGGAGAAAGTCATCATATTGACGGACCTTTCTGTGCAAGCCCCAAGCTTACAACCGGTGCCGGAGATAATTTCAATGCAGGTTTTTGCCTCGGCTTGACCCTTGGTATCGACAAGCGAAGCTGTTTGGCTATGGGTGTGGGTACTTCCGGATTTTATGTTAGAAATGCAAGAAGTGCTAACTTTGACGAGCTTATCGGCTTTTTGAACGATTGGAAAAACGGCTGTGTTACTGACTGAAGTTAGGCAACAAAAAAACCATTCTCAAAGATTTTCTCTATATATTGACGGCGAGTTCGCTGTTGGACTTCCCGCTGTTGATTTTGTAAATTTAAAGCTCTCCGTAGGTATGGTGCTTACGGACGAGCTTTTATTTGAAATTAAGAGAATTTCGCTTTTATCCGCTTTACGTGAACGCGGATTCGGCTATGTAAGTCGCCGTCTGCATTCCGAGTCTGAAATAAGAAGGAAATTGTTCAATTCTGTCATTCGTGAAGACTTGAAATTTCCTAGCAACGTTATAGAAACTTGCATTGATGAAGTTTTAAAGACGCTTACAGAGTATGGCTACATTGACGATTTGAGGTTTGCAACCGAATTCTTCAATGAGCGTCTTTCACGTTACGGTGAAGCTAAGGTACGCTACGAGCTTAAGGGCAAGGGTGTTTCCAACGCCACCATTGACGAGGCTCTCAATTCACTTGAACGCTCAGATGACGACGAGATTCAGCTAATCATAGACTGGATTCACCGCAAGACGCGTTCATTGCCTATTGAACCGCATAACCTTCAAAAGCTCATAAGCTCCCTTTCAAGGCGCGGTTTTCCCTATGCCAAAATAAAAAAGGCTATTGAAGTATACAATAGCCTTTTTTAAAACAGAATGTGATAAAATTGTAAATGGCTTGCTGAAAATTCTATAATTATCTTTAATCCCTTGAAATCAATACAGCACTTTCTATATGTCCCGTGTGTCCGAACAGGTCAACGGGGCATATTTTTTTTATTTGGAAATCGCTTAAGGATTTTAAGAGTTCAATGTCTTTTGCAAGTGAGGCCGGGTCACAAGAGATGTAAAGGATGGAGCGGATATTTGAAGCAGCTATGGCTTCAATAACGACTTTTTCCACGCCTTGACGCGGAGGGTCGAGGATGAGTTTCAGGCTCTCATCTGAAAGCTCAGTGAGCAGTTTCGGCAGTATGTTTTCCGTTAACCCTTCTATAAACTCCGCATTTTCAAGCTTATTGTGTTCGGCGTTTTTGCGTGCATCAGATATAGCGTCCAAAACAGATTCAATGCCTATTGACCTTTGAGCCTTTAGGGCTGAAAAAAGCGTTAGGGTTCCTATCCCGCAGTATGCGTCGATTATTGTATCGTTTGGCTGGATGTCCAAAAGTTCCAAGCCCTTTTCATAGAGGTATGCGGCTTGTTTCGCATTTACTTGGTAGAAGGACTTTGGAGATATGAAAAATTCAAGACCGCATAATTTGTCACGGATATATTCGCTACCCCAAACGGTATGCGTGTGTTTGCCCATAATAACGTTTGTGCGCTCTGTGTTTTGATTCACAGAAAGGCTTACAAAACCTTCAACAGCTTGAAGCCTCTTGGCTAAACTGTCAGCCTTTGGTAGGACTTTTCCATTTATTACCACACAAAGACCTGTTTCTCCGGTTCCCTCTGCTGTACGCACGATGATATGGCGCACAAGCCCCGTATGCGATTGCTCGTCATATGCCGATATGCGCTCGTCGTTTATAAATGATACGAAAATTTTAAGGATAAGCGATGCCTTTTCATTTACAAGCTTACATTTTTCTATTGGGATTATGTCGTGGCTACGTTGACGGTAAAAGCCTCCAAAGGCTTTTTGTTCATCCTCAGAATAGCCTATTGGAAACGAGGCTTTATTTCTATAATAAAGCCTATCGTCTCCTTGCGTTTGTTCAACGCTTACGTCTGTCTTGCCTATACGCAGCAACGTTTGATAAACCTTGTTTTGCTTGTATTTTAACTGTGCGTTGTAGTCGAGGTGTTGTAACGCACATCCACCGCAAACAGGGAAATGCTTGCAAAAGGGTTCTACTCTATCCTTTGATGGCTCAAGTATCTTCACTAATTTTCCGTATCCGTAGGATGTTTTCAATTTTATAATGCGCATTTCGACGGTTTCGTCTGGCAATGCGCCGGGCACAAAGAATGTGAATCCATCAGCCTTGCCAATGCCCTGTCCCTCATTGCCAAGGTCTGTTATTTTTATATTTATGTGTTGGTTTTTTGTAAAATTCATCTCAATACCATCTTTGCCGTCTTTACGACATTTTCTACCGTAAATCCAAATTTTTTAAACAATTCATTAGCAGGTGCAGAAGTACCAAAGTCTTCCATTGCAATAATTGCGCCATCAATTCCTGTGTATCTATGCCATCCGAACGAGGAAGCGGCCTCCACAGCTACACGCTCTCTAATATCACTTGGCAAAACGCTTTCCTTGTACTCCTTTGTCTGCTCCTCAAAAACTTCAAAGCTCATAATACTTACAACGCGTGCATGGATGCCTTCCGACAACAAAGCTTCAGCCGCATTGTATATCAAATGAACTTCAGAACCGCTAGCCATAAGGATTACGTCCGGCTTACCGGTTTGGGGATTTTTGTTATCCGAAAGGATATATGCGCCTTTGATTGCTCCCTTGCCGGTTTCTTTTAAAAGCGGCACGTTTTGACGTGTAAGTACAAGCGCGGTAGGGCTTTTCCTTGTTAAAGCAAGATACCAAGCTGCGGCCGTTTCGTTTGAGTCACAGGGGCGTGTGACCGTGAAGCCTGGGATTGAACGCATTGCGGCAAGCTGCTCAATAGGCTGATGCGTTGGGCCGTCCTCACCAACGCCTATGCTGTCATGCGTTAGGATGTTTATAACAGGCAGTTTCATCATAGCTGCGAGCCTGAACGAAGGCTTCATATAGTCGCTGAACACGAAAAAGCCAGCTATATATGGTCTTAAGCCGCCATGTAGTGCAAACGCATTTGCTATGGCTGCCATTGCATGCTCTCTTATACCAAAGTGCAGGTTTGAGCCTGTAGGGTCAGCCTTGGTATAGTCGCCGCGGTCTTTCATTATCGTTTTTGTGGATGGTGAAAGGTCTGCGGAACCACCTATAAGATTCGGGATTATTTTACTTAGCTTGTTAAGCACAATTTCAGAGGATGAACGCGTTGCTATATCGCCTTCATAACGCCAAAAGCTCTCATCGTTAATCAAATCAACGGGTAGTTCATTACTGTGCCAAACTTGCCATTCGTTGTAAAGCTCGGGGTAATTCTTTTCATATTCGTTAAACAACCTGTCCCATTCCTTTTCCTCAGCGGACAGTCGTTCGCAAACCGGTTTTAAATAGTCTTCCACTTCTTTGGGCACTGTAAACGCTTCGTAATTAAATCCAAGGTTTTCTTGCGCAAGTTTTAATTCTTCAACACCGAGGGGTTCGCCATGTGCGGAGGCCTTACCTTGCTTATTCGGTGAGCCGAAACCAATTTGGGTTTTAATCTCTATAAGCGTGGGATGTTCCTTGTCTTGTTTGGCCTTTTGGATAGCTTCGATGATTGCATCGGTATTATTACCATCCTCTACATAGAGAACCTGCCAATTGAAGGCTTCAAAACGCTTTGCAACATTTTCTGTAAAGGCAACATCAGTGTTTCCTTCGATAGTTATATTGTTTGAATCATAAAGTACAATGAGTTTGCTCAAGCCGAGAGTTCCGGCTAAAGAGGCGGCTTCCGAGGCTATGCCTTCCATAAGACAGCCGTCGCCGCAAACACAATAGGTATAATGGTCAACGACATCATAACCCGGGCGGTTAAACTTGTGTGCAAGGTAATTCTCAGCCCAAGCAAAGCCCACAGAATTTGCAATACCTTGACCTAGCGGGCCTGTTGTAACCTCAACACCGGCCGTATGACCATATTCTGGATGACCAGGTGTAAGACTTCCAAGCTGTCTAAATTGCTTTAAATCTTCTATGCTAAGTCCGTATCCAAACAAATGCAACAAGCTATAAAGTAAAGCCGAACCATGACCGTTTGAGAGAACAAACCTGTCGCGATTGGGCCAGTTGGGATTTTTAGGGCTGTGCTTCATTTCCTGTGACCAAAGTGCAAAAGCTGTAGGCGCCATGGCCATAGGCATACCCGGATGTCCGCTATTCGCCTTTTGGACGGCTTGGGCGGATAAGAATCTAACGGTGTCAACGCAAAGCTTCATTATAAAATCAATCCTTCTTAAAGTTTTTTAAATACGGATAAATTCTATTATGTTTGTGGAATAATTGCAAGGAATTTTTCCTTGTTTACATAAAATTTTGTAAACAAGGAAAAATAAACGTAAATTTTTAAGGAGGTTTGTGAGAAAATGAAGTTTATAAAAAGCTGTGTTTTTTCTGTTATGATCGCGCTCTGTATTGTGCGTGCAGTGTTTGCTGAGCCTGCAACAATGCAGGTTAACGCAAAGGCAGCCGTTTTGATGGAACCATATACGGGTACGGTTTTACTTGAGCAGAACGCTCACGAGAAGTTGCCGCCGGCCAGCGTAACCAAGGTTATGACGATACTGCTTATATACGAGGCTGTGGACAACCTCAAGATTAAGTGGGATGACCTCGTAACGGTGAGCAGTCACGCCGCGTCAATGGGCGGCTCTCAGATTTTCCTTGAGCCGCTTGAGCAACAGCCTGTGAGAGAGCTTACAAAATCGATTGTCGTTGCATCTGCGAATGATGCTGCTGTGGCTATGGCGGAATATATTGCAGGCAGTGAGGAAGGCTTTGTAACTATGATGAACAACAGAGCCAAAGAGCTTGGCATGGAGAACACGCATTTCAAGAACGCGTGCGGATTGGATACAGAAGGTCATTTGACAACAGCTTATGACATAGCGCTTATGTCAAGGGAGCTTATTACAAAGTTTCCGGAAGTCTTTAATTATTCGGGCATATGGATGGACAGCATAGTGCACAAGACGGCTAGAGGCGAGGAGGTTTTCGGGCTTACAAACACGAATAAGCTTATACGCTCATATCAAGGCGCAACAGGTTTAAAAACAGGCTCAACCTCACAGGCTTTATACTGCATCTCAGCAACAGCCAAGCGCGATGATTTAAACCTAATTGCGGTTGTAATGGCTGCGCCAGACCCCGCAACACGTTTTGACGAAGCAAGGAAGATGTTCGACTACGGTTTTGCAGGCATGGCGATTGTAAAGGGCGAACCTGCAAACACGGTTAAGGGCACGATTAAGGTCTTAAACGGTGAAGAAGAGCAAGTCAACGTTGTTATAAAGGAAGAAGTTAACGTGCTTATTCCAAAAGGAAAGAACAGCGAGCTTGAGTCACAGGTTTCTATACCCGCAGCAATAAACGCACCTGTAAAGGCCGGAACAAAGGCCGGAGAGGTTGTGTATTTCTTTGATGGAAAAGAGGTTTCACGAACCGATTTGGTCGTCGAAGCTCCCGTTGATAAAGCTTCACTGGGCACAGTATGTAAAAGACTATTAAAGAGTTGGATATAATATGGGGTATTTTAAGGGATACTATTTTAAACATCAGAAGGGCGATAAAACCTTTGCTATAATACCGGGTACTTCAGATAGCGGCTCGTTCATACAGGCCATTACGAATAATCGCTCCTACAATTACACCTTTCCGGACATAACGTTCGGAAAGGAAATTATTGTGGGCAAAAATCGTTTCGGTTTTGACGGTATTGAGATAGATACGGAAAATATAAAAGGGAGTTTGGCTTATACGGGCCTAACTCCCTTAAAGTATGACATTATGGGCCCTTTCAGTCTTTTTCCAATGGAATGTCGCCATGGCATTCTAAGCCTTCATCATAAACTATCAGGGCAACTCACCATAGACGGTGAAAACTACGATTTCAATAACGGCACGGGCTACATCGAAATGGACAGCGGCACATCATTTCCAAAACGTTACCTCTGGATACAATGCAACGACTTCCATGACTATCACGGAAAGTCCTGCATATTTGCATCTATAGCCGACATACCTTTCATGGGCTTTAATTTTCTTGGCTGCATATGTATTGTTTTTCATAACAACAAGGAATATCGCTTTGCAACATACAAGGGCGTTAAAATACTTCACCACAGTCAAAACGGCCTTGTTCTTCAACAAGGCCGTTACCGTCTGGAAATAGACATTTCAATGAAAACCCATTCACCGCTTTATGCACCGATAAAAGGACAAATGACAAACATAATCCACGAAAGCAACAACTCCCAAGCAAGGTTCAGACTCTACAAAAAAAACATCTTGGTTATGAACAGAGAAAGCAGTAATGTGAGTTTTGAGTATTGTTTTTAATTAGTTTTTAAAACAACTTATTTCAGCAATTGTACAATGCTGTTGTTTTGATTAGCTTGCGCAAGCAT
>CAYPQA010000015.1:0-25551 GCA_964412725.1 uncultured Eubacteriales bacterium | reverse complement strand
ACGCAGGTTCCTCATACAACGGCGGTAATGTCACAGCCGCTCACACGTAAAACGCGTTTTATAACTGATTACGTTTCCGGTTTTGTATTATGTATAATGCCTCTTGTTTTGTTAAGCATATTTTTTCTTTTTGGACATTATGCATATGAGCCTATTGATGGAAACTACCCTTTTTATTTGAGCGATTACTTACTTTATGCTAAGATTAACACGTTCTCCAATGTGGGCAGATTTTTTATCTTATACTTCATAGGAATGATTTTTAATTATTCAGTATGTGTTCTTGCTGTAGTCTGTTCAGGGAATTTCCTAAGTGTGCTTATATATATTATCTTTGCTTTCGGATTGCACGCTCTATGCTTACTGTTTCAGGGCTTTGCACAACTATTTTGGTACGGATACTTTTTTGATGACAAATTTTTTATGAACCTCTTTGCGTTTTTGGTTCCTGGTTCTAACATCTTAGTCTATGATAAGGCAAGCGAGTTTGGTATATTGGTTGCGTCATATATATTCCAATTTGTTGGTGCCTTAGCTCTTGCCGTTTTTGGACTTTTTCTCTATCGCATAAGAAGAGCCGAGCGAACAAGTGACCCAATTGTTTTTATGCCGCTTAAAAAGGTTTTAATTTACTTAGGCTCATTCCTTATCGTTTGTGCTTTTGGAACCTTTGCATACTTGATTACAGATGAAAATACAGGGCTTATGTATCTTTTTGCAATATTGGGCGGCATTATCGGCTATTTCATAATGCAGATGCTGGCTGAACGCAGTGTTCATATATTCCATACCTATAAAGGCTTGGGCTTACTGTTTGGGATAGTGTTTGTTGTTGTTATGTTCTTCAAACTCGACCCCTTTGGATACCAAACAAAAATTCCAAACCTTGATAAAGTCGAAGGTATATATATAAATAACACGGGGTTCTATGGTATGACAGATGCCAAGTATGGAAACAGCTTTGTGAATGACGAAGAAATTATAAAAAACACAATGGAACTCCACAAATTCTTCATAAATGAAAAGACAAGGAACGAAGAAAGCAGAGTAGGAATATTCGGGATATTAAACCGCATGCGCCCTTACAAGATTTCCCAATATAGTTACAACGTGAATATTAACTATATGCTCAAAAACGGTAAGCAGATGACCCGTAGATATAGAGTTGGAAGTGATTTCGGTTCAACTAATGAGTATTATCAAAGTGTAGTGAACAACCCCAAATACAAACAGATTGCCTTTGCACGTCTTGCGGACGCACTAAATAATCAAAACAACCAGAGATTAGAAAATATAAATGCCACTGCTGAATATAAACAGAATGTTGATGAGTCTTCTGAATATTCTATCGAATATGCAGATAAAATCATTACTACTTCGTCTACTGTTCGTTTTAAGGACGAGGAACAGTCTATACAGCTTGTAAGGTATTTATTTGAAGACATTATGGAGCTTAAAAATCCTGATATTTTATATTCAGGTTACCGCAGCGACAGGGAGTTCTATGAAGAGGAATATTGGATTTCATTTTCTATCCGTAGTAGTGTTAAAGATGATAATTTCCAATATTCATATCAAAGAAATGACGGAATGGTATGGGGTTTTGACTATCACTTAAGAGTAAGTCCCGAATTAACAAAAACTTTTGAATATCTTCAATCATTAAAACGTATAGAGTAAAATGCTCTTGACATCAAATGTACGTTTCGTTAGAATAATTCCAAGAAATTTACTCAAAATAAAAGATTGGAGTTGAGTTTATGTCAAGGAAAGTGTTCTTCCGAGTTGTACCGCTTGTTCTTGCGGCTGTACTTGCTGTTTTTCATTTCAGCAGTACAACCGCACTCGTACCAAGCATGTTGACCACCGTTGAACTTTTGTCAGCAACGCCTGACGGTGAAGCCGGTCTTGTCACATCCACGAAGATTGACCTAGAATTTGATGTTGATGTTGATGAGCTGCTTATAACCGACATAGCGTTAACAACCGTTTCGGGTTCCGCATTAGTTGCTGATGTGACCGGAGCCGGGAAAAGCTGGACTATTGCTCTTTCGGAGGTTATTAAGGAAGGCGAAGTAAGCCTTGCAATCTCCAAAGATGGCTTTGAGTTTTTGGGAACGCCCAAGCTCATTACCGTCTTTAAAATGGGGGATGCCACAGTTATTGCAGTAAGCCCTGAAAATGTTACTGTTTCGAGAGGCGATAATGTTACCTTCTTCGCAACGGTATCGGGGCCGGACAATCCAACCCAAGAGGTTTATTGGGAGGTTGACGGAGGCGTTTTGGACACTGTGATTACAAGTTCCGGTGCGTTGTCCGTGTCGTTTAATGAAACCGCCCCTATTCTCTTGGTTCGCGCACGCTCTGCTCAATATCCTACCAAATATGGCGTGGCTATCGTTAATGTAAACCAACCTCTTGTTACACCTTTTACAACCCCATCTTCATTGCAATACGAATCAAATTACTCCTCTACTACCACTACAGTAACTTCAACACCTGTACCTACCTCAACACCAAAGCCGACATCTTCTCTTAAGCCTGAGATTAGGTTCGGAAAGATGTTCTTGACTGTAAATGTAACGGATGGTGTTATAACATCTGCTTTAGTTGAACCGGCTATAAAATCCGTTACGGAAGTGGCTGCAAAATCTGGTAAGCAGGCTTGGATTGAACTTTACCTTGCAGATGCAGGTTCCAGCAATGCGTCCGTTTCGATAGAAAAGGCTGTAGTTAAAGAATTGTTCGAAAAGCTTGACGGTATAGTTGTTAAATCCCCTATTGCGTCTGTTTCACTCGCAAAGAAAACGCTTTCCGAGCTTATGGGGAATATTTCCAAGGTATTAAGCATTGATATGGCTATTGCTGCCGCAAGCAGTGCAGTGCCGAACGCACCTGTTTATGACTTTGAAATCAAGGCCGACGGCAAGCCTCTTAAAAACTTTGGAAACAGCACAGCAACGGTTACAATTCCTTACGCCTTAAATGGCTCGCAAAATCCAATGAATGTGGTCATGTACTACATCAATGCATCGGGAAAAGCTGAGATAATCAAGAATTGTGATTATAACTTAAGTTCAAAGACAGTATCTTTTGTGACAAACCATTTTTCAAATTATGCGATTGGTTACAACCAGTTATCATTCAAGGATTTTAGTGATAGCGACTGGTACGCAGATGCTGTAAACTATGTTACTGCAAGAGAGTTATTTACAGGCATAGACAACGGCAACTTTGGAGCCGCCAACAATATGACAAGAGCCATGTTCATTGCTGTTATGGCACGTTTGGACGGCTCATCCCTTGCACGTTATGGTGAGTCACCATATGCTGATGTGGACATCTACTCATGGTATGGCCCTTCAATATCTTGGGCAAAGGATAAGGGCTTGATAAAGTCATCATCAACCTTCTCTCCGAATGAAAATATCACACGTGAAGACATGGCTTTAATTCTTTCCAACTATATCAAGTACAAAGGCTTAGATTTAGCAGTCGTAAGTGAGCAATCATTTGCGGATATAGAAAAGGTAAGCCCAGAGGCCAGAGATGCTGTAAACGACATGAAGCGTTACGGCTTAATTGTGGGCTACAACAACCGTTATGACCCTAGCCTTACAGCAGACAGAGCGGCTGTTGTTACCATTTTCAGAAATGTTATTAGAGCCATAGTAAAATAGAATCTGGTTACAACAAAAAACAAAAAGGCTTTTGAGCATTGTAATGCTCAAAAGCCTTTTTTCATATCTAAGAGCCGGTTTAATATCTCCAATTTACGTACTTTCGGTTGATTTTTTGCTCCGCTACGTCAACGCCTCCTAGCAGACTTTTCTTCGAGTATGCGTCGTCGGCGTTTCCTTGCATATCAAATAATCATCTTGAAACTACGCTAAAAGCGAGATATTAAACAGGCTCTAAAAACCCATGGCATATTGTGTTATGGTTACAGAAGACTGTTATCTTAAATATCTATATAGAACCTTTTGTATTTTTTACCACTGCCGCAATGACAAGGGTCGTTTCCTTTGGTTATACAGTTCCCTAACCTTTCCATAGTATTCACTAAACACTAAATATAGTTGAAGGTATTCTAAAGTCATTTGCTTGAATAAACTTAATATATAGTAAGTTTTGTATTGGGGGCATTTATGCGAGTTGCTATATATAGCCGAAAGTCTGTGTATACAGGCAAGGGAGAATCAATCGAAAACCAGATAGAAATGTGCAAGAAGTACATCTTTTCAAAGATTAGCGGAATTAAAGATGAGGACATAGCGGTTTATGAGGACGAAGGCTTTTCGGCAAAGAATACAGACAGACCGCAATTTCAAAAGCTTCTTAAGGAGATAAAGCAAAAACGGTTCGACTATGTTGTCTGTTACCGCCTTGACAGGATAAGCCGTAATGTTGGTGACTTTGCGTCGCTTATAGAGGAGTTAAGCAACCTTAATGTGTCCTTTGTTTGCATTAAGGAGGAATTTGATACCTCTAAACCTATGGGCAAGGCAATGATGTTCATTGCGTCCGTTTTTGCACAGCTCGAGAGAGAAACCTTAGCGGAGCGTGTGCGTGATAATATGTTTATGCTCGCGCGCACTGGCAGATGGCTTGGAGGAACACCACCCACAGGTTTTATTTCCGAAAAGACCGAAAAGGTTGACATTGAGGGCAGAACCCATACAGCCTGCAAACTAAAATTTGACCTTAACGAGATTGAAATTGTGAAGATTATGTTTCAGAAGTTTTTAGAGCTTCACTCTCTTTCCGGCGTGAGTAAATATATGATTGACAAGAATATAAAATCTAGAACCGGTAAATGGTATTCCATACTTGGAATTAAACAGATTCTTAAAAACCCTGTCTATTGCATTGCAGACAAAGACGCCAGGGATTTTTTTATATCTCAGAATTCGGATGTTTGTTTTAGGGAAGAAGAATGCTCGGACAGCTTAGGTCTGTTATCATATAACAAGCGTGACCATAAGAAAAAGCATGCGCCTAGGCAGGCTATGTCGGAGTGGATAATTGCATTGGGTAAGCATAAGGGGATTGTGAGCGGGAAAAAATGGGTTAAAGTGCAGCGTGTTCTTGAAGCCAACAAATACATAAACCGTAAAGCCACAGTAAACTCAACAAAGATGCGCAATGATTATTCAATTCTTTCAGGTATGATAGTTTGTGGCAAATGTGGCAGTAAGATGTTCGCGAATATGCGAAATAGAAAAAGTGAAATATTTGATTACATATGTAACAATAAATTACGTGGAGGGAAGAAACTTTGCGATAATCATAATTTAAACGGCCAACAAACAGATGATACGGTCTGTAATTACATAATCCAGTTTGCAAACGGCGATTTTGGTATAATAAATCTTCTTAAGAAACTCAAAAAGGGCTTGAACTGCTCCAATAAAACAGATATATCTGAATTTGATTTTGAAATTTTTAAAGATATAGCAAGCCTAAATACTTATTTCAAAAACCTCACCGTACAAGAAAAACGCATGCTTGTTAAAATCTTGGTTAAAAAACTGGAATGGGATGGAAAAGATTTGCATTTATACGTATACAAATAAACTTACCCTTACTATGGTCGCGCATTTCCGGGACTTATCATGCTTGCAACTATATTTTTTACGTTTGGAATTTTTGATTCGTTTGTAACCTTTTTGGTTATCTTTGGGCTTATCATCCTGTCGGTTTGCACAACGCTTTTTATATCCAAGATGCTTTCGATTACCTTGCTCAAGGGCAAGCCTTCGCATTTTATTATGGAGATGCCACCATACAGGAAACCCAAGGTTTTTCAGGTTATTTACAGGAGTATGTTTGACAAGAGCCTTTCCGTTCTTGGACGTGCTGCGGCCGTTGCCGCCCCGTTTGGAATTGTTATTTGGGTTTTGCAGAATCTAAGTCTAGGCGGTATGCCATTGCTTTCTCATATAAGCGGCTTTCTTGATCCGCTTGGGCGGCTAATGGGTATGGATGGTGTTATTCTTGCCGCATTTATCTTAGGGATACCCGCTAATGAGATTGTGATTCCAATAATCATTATGTGTTATTTGAATGTGGGCAGTCTTACGGAATTAAACTCTGTATCTGAGATGGGAGGATTACTGCGCCTTAACGGTTGGACTATCAAGACAGCAGTATGCACAATGCTTTTCTCTCTCAATCACTTCCCATGTGCTACAACGCTTTTAACAATAAAAAAAGAGACCAAAAGTCTTTTTTGGACAATGATCTCTTTTATACTCCCAACTGTAACCGGTGTTGTTATGGTTCTGATTGTATCGGGCGTTTGGGATTTTTTTAGTAGTTTATTTTAAGAACTGCCGATTTTATATAATAACCTCCGCAACAACACAACCGTCTTGGGTGTTGTTAATGCTTATGCGGCCGTACTTGTCGACGATGCGCTTAACATTAAAAAGCCCAAACCCGCGGTCATCGGCTTTCGGCGAAAACCCAGGCAGGAAAAGCTTATCCAAAATATCAGCATCTATTTGACTGTTGCTGTTCTTAACCGAAAGATAAAGCCGTCGTCTGGTTTCAAAAGTGTGCCCCAGGGTTACTTCAATCCTTGGGGCATTTTTGCCGTCCAGACTTTCTATTGCATTATCAAGAAGTGTTCCCATAATCTCAACCAGTTCAAAGTCCTCAACTGATATTTCGTCTGTGAAGAAACCATCAATATGAACCGTTACATCTATACCCGCTTGCTTTATACCGTTAAGCTTTCCTATAAGAAACGCAGCAAATGCGGGCGGTTCAAGCTTAAGAAGACCGAAGGTTTCACTTATAACATTGTGTCCAAGCTTTGCGGCATAAGCTCTGATTCTCGCGGACAATTCCTCAAAGCTTTCAGACGCATAAGGCAAGGAGGAGAACACAAGCAAATGGTTTTCAAATTCATGTTGCCTTGAACGTAAAAAATTAAGTGCATTATCTATTGAATCCTGCATATTGGCCTCTCAATTTACAATTTTATGCTTCAAACGTACAGCACCTTCCATTTCAAGTCCGGTTGAATAGTCAAGTTGCTTAGGTTCGTATTCTTCGTTTTCACGCTGTCTTGTATAACCGTCGTTATCCCAGCTTGCTTTTTCTATGGTTTCTGGATCACGCCATGGCCTTAAAGCCCATTGGTAACCACGAAACGGATCCCTTGTACGGTTCATGAACGCCAAAAGTTCGTTGTGCAAGCGTTCCTTTATATGTTTATAGTTATCGTCGTTTATAAGATTATTCATTTCAGACGGGTCTTTCTCTGTATCATAGAACTCGTCCGTCTTGTCCAAAAGATACACAGCGAGTTTATAACGCCCATCTGTTATCGCGCGCATTGGCTGAAATCCTCCGTATCCGTCGTGGTCAACCTCATAACGCATAAACTCGGTTACGCAGTATTCACCAACCGGTGCGTTGGTTTTAAGCTGCTCTAAAATGCTTTTGCCTTCCAAGATTTTTGGTATGGGCAGGTTCATATAATCAAGTATTGTGGGCATAAGGTCTATATGCGACATAGGGCTGTTGTTTTGGACATCTTTTGGCGTCTTGGCATATGCACCCCCCTTTATTATAAGCGGTATTCTTGCAACCTCATCATAGAATGTGGGGCCTTTTGCGTATATGCGATGTGATTTAAGCGCGTCACCATGGTCGGAGGTGTAAATGACCATAGCCCCGGGACAGTACTTTTCCACAGCCTCCAAGACACGCCCAATCTGACTGTCTATAAAACTTTGACAACCGAAAAATTCAGGTTCGATTATTTTTACATCTTCTCTATGTTCGTTGAGTGAATTACCCGCCCAGATACGCTGACTTTCAGGCTTGCCTTCAAGGCTGTCATAGACATTTTCAGATACGGGAAATTCATAGTCCTTGTACATTGAAGCATAAGGCTCTGGGCAAAGGTAAGGCCCGTGCGGCTCATCATAAGAAACAACAAGAAGGAAATCTTCATCTGAGGACTTCTCCAAAAACTCAAGAGCTTTGTCCGTACACCTATGTCCGAATGTAAATCCCGATTCTATGCCACCGTTTTCATACATGGTTTTGGGCTTACGTGACTTAAGTCTTTGCTCTGGCGTAAGCTCGTAAAGGTAATTGCGCATATCATACCAATAATGTTCGTCCCAACCGTCAGGGCAACGTCCGAGCCCGAAATAATCTCCGCCGTCCAAGTGCCACTTGCCAATATAGGCTGTGTGTATGCCATTATCGCTCAACCGTTGGCCTATTGTTTTAACATTTTCGCCCAAAGGCAAGCAGTTTGAAAAGCTGCCGTTTGAATGCGGATAAAGTCCCGTGAAAATTGCACTCCTTGCAGGGCCGCATACGGGTTGGGTTGTATAGGCTTTGTTAAAGCGTATGCCCTCTGAAGCAAGCGAATCCAAGTGCGGCGTCTTTATCCCCTCTCTGTAACAACCAACCATATCCCAACGCGTAGTATCTGTCATTATAAAAACTACTTGTCGCTTATCCATAAATTCCTCCAAATCATAGAACCACATCAAAGATGCGTTTGCCCGAAAATGAAATCCACTCAGCCTTGAATCCTTTGGGCTTAGTTTTTCGAAAGTCGAATGTTAAAAGATAACCTGTGTCGTTCCTGACCGTATCAAGATATCCCGCAAGCTGTGCATAAGCCTCGGAATGTTCCTTTTCCCCGTGCCAAATTTTCAGTTCCAAAATAAACTGTTCTTCTCCGTAATCAACCACAATGTCCATTCGGCGGCGGTCAAGCAGTTGGCTTTCAATATGGTAGAAACCCTTTCCATTAATAAATGGCTTTAGATATGTCAAAAAGACCTGTCTTGCATTCTTTTCCAAAAATTCAATGTCATTATCATGAAAGGTTGCGACATAGTGCTTTGCAAATTTTTCAAGACACAAGCACATATTCAACTTGCCATTTGATATAACCTCATTTTCAGTTACATAAGTAATTTTCTTAGACGGACTGAGTTCGTCTTTACTTATAAAATAATTGTATATACGTATTTCAAAAATCCTGTTTGAAACTGCAATCTTTCCGTTTCTTTCCATGATTATTCCATACATGGCCGCAAGTCTTATTGTAGGGTTATCAAGATGAAATGAAACGAACATACCTCTGACCAGAATATCATAAATCAACGAATACAATTCAGGACTGGCTTCAAGATTTTTAAACAAGTCATCAAACAAGGTGCTTTGTTCTTTAAGAATAATTTTGACTGCGTTTTTTATCCCGTCCCAAGACCAGTCTCTGTCAAGTTCTTCATCTATACATTGACATATACGAGACACCAGAACCGGATAACCGTTCGTATAGTCATAAATACATTTTGATAAGGAATTTATATCTATGCCAAGATTATGGTCACTTTCGTATGAGGCAAGCATTGTAGAAATTTCATAAGCTGAAAAGGACATATCCAGATCAAATTTTGCGGCTATATTCCAAGGCGAATTCAACAATCTTTCACCTGTTTGAGTCTGATATATACCCTTTTGTATCATCAACAGCTTTATATTCCGAATATCGCTTATTCCTGCAAGTATCACGGAGTGGAAGGTATAATCCCTATCCTGCATGCTCATCAAATACTTACCACGTAGCATTGCTAGGAAGTGTAAAAAGATATGGTTACTGCTTGATTTGTCCACTTCGTCTATCATTAAGACAATAGATTTATCCCTACACATTTTTCTTATGTGCCTGTTTAGTAAGTCAAAATCTGTTACGTTTTCGTCTATCCAACTATCCATATATTCTTGGGTAACATCAGAAAATTCTAACGCATCTTTTGCAAGCCGTAAAAATGCAGAACAAAATTTATCTGCGGAAGAAAAACTGTTATCGCTTAAACCTTCGAAACTAATTGAAATAATAATGTAATCTTTTTCAAGTAACTTGCCTAAAGCCGAGAGAGTGGTTGTTTTGCCGTATTGCCTTGCTCTGTTTATTGTGAAATACATACCCTCGTCAACCATTGATTTAATCTTTTCAAGTTTCAATGAAATGTCCGTCATATAGTGGAGCTTAGGTACGCATAATCCTGTGACATTAAACTTACGCATTTTAACCTCCCTTAGACTTTTGTATAGAGAAACTGTCAATCATAAACGGTTCCTTTTTGTTAAGCTGTTGGTCGATTGAGTAAATATAACCATTAAGCATATTGCCTTCGATTTCAATAATGCCGAAGGACTGGTTACGTCCGTATATTGCTTGCTTTGGATTTATGAATTCGAAAAGGTTTAGATAAGCCCTGCTTACACTCTGATTAAATTCGTAGGTTTTGACACCGGCTGAGCCTGTGTTTATATAAACGGTTCCATTTATGGATTTTGTACGGCTTGCGTAATGGTCATGCCCTTGGAACACGAGGTCTATGCCTAATTCCTCAATTATGGGTGCAAGCTTTGTTCGCAGTCCGCTCTTACCATCAATGTCGCTTTGAGTTGCATAATAAGCCACTGTATAGGGGCCTTTATGCATGTTTAAAATAATCCATTCTGCGCCCTTTTCACGTGCGTTTGCAACATCACTGCGCAACCATTCAACTTGTGCGGGAGACATGTTAGCGTATTGGGATGAGTTATCATTGGTATTGAGAGTTATGAAATGAGCATTCTTATAATCGTAGGAGTAGAATTCACCGATTTTGGTGTTTTGAATAATATCAGGCAAGCCTATGTTAAAATGCTCCCAGAATGTTTGACTGGCTCTGTCATGGTTGCCGGCTGCTGGCATAATTGGTATTCTTTGGTATATGTCAGTGGCCGCCTCTATCATATCACGCCATTGTTTTTCGTCGCCTGAAGTGTCTACAAAATCTCCGCTATGGAGTATAAATGCGGCATTATCGGTTAATGCTAGAGCTTTTCTTATCGTTGATGCGGATAGCCTTGCGTCAGAAGCGGAGCCGCCTTGCGTGTCTGTAATTGCAACAAAAGAAAACCCCTTTGCTTTCGGGTCTGCTGTCCTAAATTCACCGACCTGGCTCCATGTACCTCTTTCTATATCACCAACACGATAGACATAATGAGTTGCGGGTTTAAGACCCGTGGCTGTGGCCTTATGCACATATTCATCAAACAGATGAGATTTCAAACTTTCGCCTTCAAAAATTAAAGCCGCCGAAAAATCCGGATTTTCGGCGGCTTTTTCAATAATCTGCAAATGACTGTTTGCGGGTGCGTCCGTGTGCCAGTTAAAACCCATGGACGATTCCGTGTCACCGTTAAAGGCTAGGATTATCTTTGAAATAACAAACATCAAAAAGAGACAACTTTTCATTTTTTCCCCTTATGTCAACTCTAAAACCCCCTGACTTTTTCGTTATAGCATTGCACAACCTTAATCAAAACCGCAAACTATGCGGTTTTGATTAAGGTTTGCAACTACACGATAAAGTCAAAGCGGAGTTTTTTAGAGGCTTCTTTTAAGCTTTTCTAAAACGTCTATACCAGTAAGGGCTTCAACAGTCTGTGGGAGGGTTGCCATAATATCTGTAACATAGTTGGATACCTTAGAGGCACCTGAACCCGCACCTCCTTGACTTGAATCCACAATAACAATCTTTTCGGTCTTTGAAAGAGGTTGAGCAACTGCGGATGCAATTTCTGGCAAACGCTCAATAATCATCTGGGTTACAGCCGCATCATTATACTGCTTGAATGCCTCGGCCTTTTTAAGCATAGCCTCAGCTTCAGCCATACCCTTTTCTCTTATGATATCAACCTCAGCCATACCTTCGGCGCGCTTAGCGTTAGCTTTAGCGCTACCTTCAAGTGAGATAGCCTCGGCTCTTGCTTGTGCCTCTTGAATTTGGTTATATTTAAATGCGTCCGCATTCTTTTCCTGCCTATATTTTTCAGCGTCGGCTTGTTTCTTAACCGTTGCTTCAAGTTCTCTTTCCTTACGTAAGGCCTCTTGCGTTGCAAGCTCAATTTCTTTCTCTTTCTTTATAATTTCAACCTGCATTGAAGCCTCAGACAATTCAACTTCTTTTTGTTTCTTGATAATCTCAACCTGCATTTGGGTCTCGATAACCTCTTTTTTAACCTTGTTGGCCTCAATTTCGTAAGCCAAGTCCGCCATAGCTTTTGCGGTTTCCTGTTCCTTTCTGTAGGACTGGATTTTAAGCTCCTTGCCCTTTTCGGCCTCGGCTATCTGTGCAACAGAGATAAGCCTTGCTTCCTCACCCAAACGGTTTGCTTCGGATGTCTTAATCTTTGTTTCCTTGTATGCCTCTGCTTCCGCAATTTCCGCATCTCTCTTAACTTCAGAAATACGTCTTTTACCAAGCGATTCGAGATAACCGTTTGAATCGGAGATATCACGGATAACAAATGCCTTAATCTCAAGACCCATTTCGGCCAAGTCCAGAGCCGCAACCTCTTGAACCTGAGAAGCAAACTTCTCTCTGTCCTTATATATTTCTTCAACGGTGAGCTTTGAAATAATTTCTCTGAGCTTACCTTCGAGAACATCCTTTGACATACTCATTATAACGCTTATAGTCTTGGCTTCGGAGCCTGTATTAAATTGCTCAACAGCCGCAAGGATGGACTCCTTGTCGCTTTTGACCTTTATAACAGCAACGCCGTCCGCTATGATATCAACACCTTGCTCGGTAAGCGCGCCGTCTGTTTTAACCTCAATCTTCATATTTTCGAGAGAAATCCTGTCCGTGCGCTCAAGTATAGGGATAACAAGACCGCCACCGCCAGAAATAACGCGTTTCCTCAAGCCTGTAACAACAAGCGCTTTATCTTGTGGAACCTTCTTCCAAAGAGAAACAACCGCAAAGATAAGTAAGAATATAACCAGAAGGATTATCCCAACAATAACAAACTCAAAACTAATTTCGTAAGGCATAGTAACCTCTCCTTTCAAAGATGCTTTCCTAAATAGGACGCACAAAGAACGTGTTCTTTTCAATATAAACAATAGAAACCGATGACTTTCGTTCGATTGCCGAGCCGTCCTCGGATTTGGCGGGTGCACTGTAGGTATTGCCGTTAACGATATAGGTAATTTTACCGTAACGCCCTTGCATGATAGCCTCCGAAACCATTGCTTGCTTACCTATAAGGCTTTGCTTTTCAACGCTGCTGGTGTTTTGGGCACGATACAACGGCGTGAGAATGAAGTAGAAAAACAGCAAAGCAACAAGCACGCCAAGACCTGCTGAGATAATCAGGGTTGAAATAGGACTTGAGTTTTTTAAAATCAAACCAACACCGCCGAACACAGTCAGAAAGGCCGCAATAACAGTGGGCTTAAAAGGTGAAACACCGTTTGCATCCATAGAACCGTCAAAATCGGTATCCATACTAAATGCACCGCCCAACTCGCCAAGTATGAAAGAGATAATGGTAAATCCGGCTCCAACGCCAAAGCATATAAAGTATACTGTTCTCACAACACCACCCCTTGGAAAAAAGTATAGCAAAACTCCAAGAATTTTGCAATGAATTTTTCATAGAAATTATTCTTGTATATTTTCCTTGCAAAGTGTATAATGGCGCAAATTTTATTAAGGAAACCTCTGGGATTCCCTGCTTTGATTTTTTGTGTAGCTGCAAACGGAATGCAGCGTTGCGCATTTGACGGCTTTGCGTTCGGTGCAGCAACACTAACTCAAAAAATCAGAGGGTTTTAGAGGTGACAATTGGAAGGGACGTTTCTTTATATGGATAATAAACTACATACGCCTGTGGGCGTGCGGGATATTCTGCCTGAGGAGTTTGCTTTTAAGCGTGAGGTTGTGTCTAAGATAGAGGATGTTTTCGGACGCTATGGTTATAAGCAGATTTCTTCGCCGATGCTTGAATACACTGAGGTTTTTGAGCAAGCCGGAGTTGTATCCAATAATATGTATAGGTTTATAGACAGAGATGGAGCGGTTCTTGGTCTGCGCTCGGATATGACTCCGCCTATAGCGCGCATCGCGGCAACCAAGTACAATGAAGCGGACTTGCCCTTGCGCTTTTCATACACAGAAAACAGCTTTATTAACCGCGAGAGCTTTCAAGGCAAGCTGCACGAGTTTACGCAGTCAGGTGTTGAGCTTATAGGCGTTAATTCGATTGACGCAGATGCAGAGGCTCTGTGCGTTGCTATTAATGCGCTTGTGGCCGCCGGGTTAAAGACATTTAAAATTCAAATCGGACATGTAGACTTTCTGCGCGGCATCTTAGAAGAATCTTCTCTTTCAGAATCCGATACATCTGCACTCAAAGCTCTAATCCTTTCAAGAAACTTTGCGGACGCATCGGCTTTTGTTGCTGAAAAGGACACGGGAGCGCATATTAAGGAATTGTTTAAATCGCTTATTATACTTGGCGGCGGCATTGAGGATTTAGACGCTGTAAGCAGGCTTGTTAAAAATCCGCTTTCACTGCGTGCACTTGACGAGCTTAAGGCTATGTCTGCGCTGCTTTCGGAGATAGGTCTGTCTGAATTTGTTTCGTTTGACTTAAATATGGTTGGAAACCTCGATTATTATACAGGGCTCATTTTCAGAGGTCATACTCCCGGAACGGGATTTTCCATACTTGACGGCGGACGTTATGACGGTCTTCCATCACGCTTTGGAAAACCATATCCTGCTGTTGGCTTTGCGCTTCGCATCAACCACATTGTAGGCGCTTTGCAAGCTACGCCTGTTACGTTTGCGGACACCTTACTTGCTTATGATACGGATATGCGCGCGAAGGCTCTTTTAACCGGTGACGAACTACGTATGCGTGGCCTTTATGTTGAAAATTCCCTTATATCCGGCGGTTTTGAAGAAAACATCAACCACGCGCGTTCACGCAAGCTTAAAGGTGTTATATACTTCTCCTCTAACGGACAGATAAGGCTTTATGATATTGATGAGGATAAGGAGGTTATAGCATGGAATATTTGACCATAGCCTTGGCGAAAGGGCGTTTGGCTGAGAAGTCCTTGGCACTTTTTGAGAAAATAGGCATAACCTGTGATGAGATGAAGGAAAAGAACAGAAAGCTTATATTTAAGAATGATGAGCTTAAGCTTAAATTCTTTCTTGCAAAGGCGACGGATGTGCCTACATATGTTGAACATCAAGCCGCGGACATCGGTATCGTGGGAAAGGATACGATTTTAGAGGAAGGGCTTAACGTTATTGAAGCCTTGGACTTGAACTTCGGTCGCTGTAAGATGGTTGTTGCTGCGCCTGCGGATTTTGAGATGAAAAACGGCTTGCGAGCGGCTACTAAATATCCGTCCATTGCGCGGGATTTCTTTTATAATAAAAAGCAGATAACAGCGGAGATTATAAAGCTCAATGGTTCTGTTGAGCTTGCGCCGATTGTGGGCTTGTCGGATTGTATCGTAGATATAGTCGAGACGGGCACAACTCTTAAGGAAAACGGGCTTATTATACACGAGGATGTTTGCAATCTGTCTGCAAGGCTCATTGTAAACCGTGTGAGCATGATTATTGAAAACACCAGGATTAAGCATATGATAAGAGAATTGATGAAATTGGAGGAGCTAAATGGTTGAGATTGTTAGATATAATGCGAAGGAACGCGAAAGTTTAATTAAAAAGCTTATGCGCGGAGAGAGTGATAATCGTTTTCAGCCCGTTGTGGATGAGATTATAGAAACTGTACGCAATTCGGGAGACAGTGCTTTGCTTGACTACACAAAACGTTTTGACGGTGCAGATTTATCAAGTCTTATCGTAACCGACGAAGAGATAAAGGCTGCGGTTGCGTCTGTGGACAAGGATTTAATCGAGGTTATGAAACGTTCGATTGAACGCATTCGAGTTTTTCATGAAAAGCAAAAACAGAACAGTTGGTTTGAAGCCGGTGAAAATGGCGAAATCTTAGGCCAGTTAATACGGGCTGTTGAACGCTGTGGGGTTTATGTGCCCGGTGGCAAGGCGGCCTACCCGTCCTCTGTTTTAATGAACATCATACCCGCCAAGGTTGCTGGGGTTAAGGAGATTTACATGACAACGCCGCCATCAAAGGACGGCAGCATTTGTGCCCAAACCGTGGCCGCGGCTCATCTTGCAGGTGTTACACGCATCTTCAAGGTTGGCGGTGCGCAGGCTATAGCCGCGCTTGCGTTCGGCACAGAAACCATACCGCGCGTGGATAAAATTGTTGGCCCTGGCAATATATATGTTGCGTTAGCTAAGCGTAGTGTGTATGGGTATGTGAACATTGATTCTGTTGCGGGGCCGAGCGAAATTCTTATTATAGCTGATGGTGCTCAGAGCCCATGTTTTGTGGCCGCAGATATGCTTTCGCAAGCCGAGCATGACGAAATGGCATCTTCGATATTGGTTACAGACAGCCAAGAGCTTGCTGAACGTGTTGTGAAGGAATTAGAAGTTCAATCTTCTTCATTATCAAGACGCAGTATTATCGAGCAATCTTTAAGGGACTATGGAAAAATATTTGTAACGGATAATCTTGATGACGGTATAGAGCTTTCAAACCTGCTTGCACCGGAGCATCTTGAGATTATGACAGCCGCACCGTTTGAGATTTTGCCAAAGATAAAAAATGCGGGTGCAATATTCTTGGGAGCATACAGCCCCGAGCCTGCGGGAGATTATTGCGCAGGGCCGAACCATGTCCTGCCCACAGGCCAGACCGCGCGCTTTTTCTCACCGTTGTCCGTGGATGATTTTATAAAGAAATCCAGCATCATATCCTTCACAAAACCTGCTTTATCCGCAATTGCGAGTGACTGCGCAAACTTTGCATATGCTGAAGGTTTAAGCGCACATGCGAATGCGGTTGAACGGAGGTTTAAATGACGGTTAAGAAAGAACGTGTTACAAATGAAACCAAAATCGAAATAACTTTGAACCCATATGGAAGTGGTGACGCTGAAATTCATACAGGCATAGGTTTTTTTGACCATATGCTTATGCAGATAGCGCGTCATGGCAGTCTTGACCTTTATATCCATGCAAAAGGAGACCTTGAAGTTGACTCGCACCATACCATTGAGGATGTTGGAATACTACTTGGGCAAACCCTCAAGCTCGCTCTCTCAGAACCCACAGAGCGTTACGGCAGTATAACCCTGCCTATGGAGGAGGCTTTGGTTCTCTGTGCGCTTGACATCTGCAACCGAGCTTACTTGAATTTTGACGTAACCTTCACAATGCCAAAAATCGGTGAAATGGATACAGAGATGGTTGAGGAATTTTTCAGGGCCTTATGTTTTAATGCGGGTATAACCCTGCACCTGAAAATGCTGGATGGCAAAAACAACCACCACATAGCAGAAGCCTGTTTTAAAGCCTTCGGCAAGGCTTTAAAACAGGCCATGAAAGTAAGCTTTGATGTCCAATCAACAAAGGGAGTAATTTAGTAAAATGCACAACATAGCTTACAACTTCAAAATTCATGACATAGAGCTAACTATATTTCAGGATAGCGAATATATAACGCGCATAGACTTTGGCCACACAAAATCTCCAGCAATGTGCGAAAAACCTGAAAGTAGTCTGCTTAAAGAAACAGAAAAGCAGCTGATTGAGTATCTCGACGGAACACGGAAGTTCTTCGACCTCCCGCTTGCTCCCGAAGGTACAGAATTTCAGAAAAAAGTATGGAATACGTTAATGGGCATCCCTTATGGTTCAACTGCAAGTTACAAGGAGATTGCCGAAAAAATAGATTGCCCGAAGGGGTTCCGCGCTGTCGGACTGGCCAATAACCGCAATCCTATTCCAATTATAATACCTTGTCATAGGGTTATTGGCACTAACGGCTCGCTCACAGGTTACGCAGGCGGTCTTTGGCTTAAAGAGAGTCTTATAGATTTGGAGAGAGAGTATGCGGGGTTATGAAGAAATGGTTTCGTTTGATATTTACCCAATACAAAATAAGTTGTTAAAGGATGCTATGGATTATGTAGGAGTATGCGAGCCCAATAAGGCTGTTGAAGTGTGGTCGGAAGGACTAAGGCAAAGAAACGGGGCTATGCAGTACAGTATTATGACGAAAGCGTTAAAGGACATATATGCGAAAGATTTAGAGAAAAGCTTTCCAAATTGGGTTACGGGAGTGTCAAGCCCGTGGGTCGATGGTTATAAGATATTTAACGTTGAAAGAGTAAGTGATGTAGCTGAGATTTTTCACTTGAAGTATACAACCGCAACCTCGGCGGGCGAATTTGAGCCGTTCTTTGTAACGCTTAAAGTTGTTAAAGACGGTGAGTTTTGGCGTATCTCGAGCGTCATCGGCGATGAGGCATCTACAGCTTATACAGGCTTTGTGTATAAAAATCATACAATCACAGAAATTTAAGCATTTAAAAAGCAGAGCAACTCTACACATCTGGTAGATTGCTCTGCTTTATTTTTTCGAGATGCCTTACTTCATCGAAAAGAACTTAACACTGTATTCAATGGTTGCGTCCTTATAGTTTGGCTCGTTAGTTCTTTGGAAACCGTATATGCCCTTTTCATCCTCGCCAGCGTTGGAATACTTTAGGTATTTGTCTCTGGCATCCTGCTTTTCTTGTTCGCTTATACCGTTGAATTCAACCCAATACCAGGTTCTGTATTCAGGCTTAACCGTGTCCTCTTGTATGTTTTGAATCTTGACAGTGAAGCTATCCCCTTCTTTATACTCTTCAATATCTGGACGGAAGATGATAGTTGGGCCGTAACCAAAGCCTTGCATGTCTATATTAAAATAGGTTTTTTCCCCAGGCTTGGTCTGATTGTCGAAAACCCACTTCTTGCCGTCGTTGTTACGAGTAAGGGTTACAACAACGCGTTTCTTATCGTTTATGAAATACACAGGTTTATTATACTCGGAAGCAAATGACACAGACCAGGCTGTGTTTTTGTCAAACATCCTACCCGCATCAAAAGGAAAAACTCCTTTGCTTGGCCAAGCAATATACTCGGGATAGATTGCGGGTTCACGGCCTTTGTCAAAAACAATAGTCGAGGTATATTTGTCAATATAACCCATACCAACGGACTTGAGGTTAGGGTTCAAAAGCCAACGCCTGTGCCCAACCCTGTCGATGTTTGAGCTGTCGCTGTCGTTAGCGCAACCGATGTTAAATTCGTATAGGCTTGAGTATCCCTTCCCTATGTTTGCGCTTGACGTAGTTTCGTAGCCGATTTTGAAAATACTGTCTGGCATACCGATGACATTTGAAGGAGTGTGGGAATACTGATTATTTGCGGCCATGACCAGAGGGCCATGCTGCGCCTTCTTGTTAAGCTCGTCGGTCATAGTAACGTCATGAGGCAGACCTGCAAGATAGCGTACATAATTTATTGCCTTTAAACCATCCGAAAGAAAGTCCTTGTCTAAAGCACCTGCTGTAAAAGGAGCTTGAATGTTAGGCTCTGATGTATACGGGCTGTCTTTTTCAAACTTAGGCATAAAGTTAGCGTTAATGTAGTTTTTCATTTCCGAGATTTTGGAAATTTCTTCTTTGCTGAAAAGCGTGTCTGAACAAAACGCCTTTGTTGCAGGCAAGGTTGTTGCAAGAAGTATTGTAAGCGCAGCGAGTCCAAGTTTTTTTATCATAATCCCCCCAACTGTCTTACCAGTACATTCTAAAGTACTGAGTAAGGCGCACAAGACTTTCCATGAAGAAATAGTCGCCCCAGATGGTTGGTTCGTTTACGCAGAGATTTGTCTTGAATGCGTAAACGCCACTTTTTATAAGCGCATTGGAATCTTCGTTTTCCGAATAGAGATAGTTTTTAATAAGGCTATGTGTGAGAACCTTAGCGGCCGCCTCATATACCTTTCTGTCCGGGTCATATAACGGAAGGTTCTTTGCAAGCTCAAGCATACCGCATACGGCTATTGCAGAAGCTGATGTGTCACGTTGGTCGTCATCAGTTTTGTAAAGGAAATCCCAGTTCGGTACGTTGTCGGATTGAAGCCTGTTCAAGAAATAGTTCACAGTACGTTTGCATACTTCAAGCAGAGAGGCTTCGCCAGTATAAGTATAGCTTATGGGCAGACCATAGATAGCCCAAGCCTGTCCGCGTGACCAGCAGCCGTCTAAGGAACCATCACCCTGCGGTGTGCTACCGCCCAGTGGTTCGGCGGTCTCTGTAGAAATTGTAAAAGACTGGTGAGTGGCCGCATTGTCTCTGACCATATAGTTTGCAACATTCTTTATATGGCGCTTTGCCATGATTCTGTATTTTTCATCGCCCGTCATATCAGATGCCCAATATAAAAGGGGAATGTTAAGACTGCAATCCACGATGAAAGTGCCGTTGTTGGGGTCGGGCGAATTTACATTGCCCCTGACCTGAATAACACCCGCAACCTCATTGAAACGCTCGGATAACTTTTTAGCCGCAAGCAAGGCGGTTTCCTTTGCAAATTCAGAACCTATTGCCTTATAAGCCGCAACACAAGAGAGGATGTATAAAAATCCTATGTCGTGATGGTTAAGGTCGTCGTTTTCATCAAGACGCTTGCGAAAACTCTTTAGGTGAATATCGCCAATCTCTTTAAACTTTTCATCCTTTGTAAGTTCATATGAAAGCCACACCATGCCTGTCCAAAATGATGAAGTCCAATCTGAATAAAGAAATTTATCAGTGTTGTTACATGGTTGATATATCCCATTTACACCTCCGCTTGAAGGAAACTTGTTTGTAAATGGCTCTAAGTTTTGACTCACACGCTTAATTGCATATTTGAGTGTCTCATCGAAAATTTCCTTTTCGATGCCCTCTGCAAGCGCACACCAATCCTTGTTCAAATCTTCTTTTATAATACGTGAGTAATCTATCATTATTTTATCCTCCTTTACCAAATCAAAAAATCAACATTATTTAACCTGTTTATAGCCTCTATGAAGAAATAATCCCCGTAGATAATCGGAATATGGTTACCGGCCTCATTATGGTAAGCTTCATTTCCGTATTGAACAATACTGTCTCGTTCTGGGCTCCAATCACAATGCTTTTCGTCTATACCTTTTAGTATATTAATTGCCGCATTGCGATACAAGTCTTTTTCAAGAGGCTCAACAAGATCAGCAAGCGCAAGCAAACCACAGGCCGCTATAGTTCCGGCTGTCGTATCATATCTGACAGGTTCTGGAGGCTGCCTGAAATCAACTAGGGGCACGTAATCTGTGCTGTGTACATTAGCGATGAAATAATGTGCGATTTTCTTAGAGGTTGCAAGATAATCTTCCTTCTTTGTATAGAGATAGCTTAATGCAAAGCCATAGAGTGCCCAGGCCTGACCGCGTGTCCAAGACGAGCCTGATGCATATCCTTGGCCGGCCGGATTTTCAAGGTATTCGCCTGTATGAGGATCAAAGATAACGATATGGTTGCAAGAGCCGTCTGGTCTTACAGTATATTTCATTGTCGTGTCCGCATGCTCCATAGCTATGGTTTTGAAACGTGGGTCACCCGTAACCTCTGTTGCCCAGTAAAGAAGAGGAATATTCATCATACAGTCAACTATCATCCAGCCGATTCTATCCAGATTCCAAGCACGGATGAAATGCCCGTTCGGATTATAACGCCCCGCAAGTAGGTTTGCGGCCATAAGTCCGCGACGCTTGCTTTCCTCATTGCCAGTCAAACGATAGTTTGCAACGGAGGTGTGCAGATACATAAATCCAACGTCATGATGCAAGCCCTCAAAGCCAACCAATGCTTCTGAAAGTCTGTCATCACTCTTCTCGGCTTCGGTTTTATATAATTCATCCTTTGTAGCCGCATACATCTGCCAAAGTATTCCCCCCCAGAATCCGTTCGTCCACCAATAGATATCGTGGCCTCCGAATTCTTGCTTATAAAAACCGTCAGTTGTAGTATAAGGTATAAAACTACCGCCAACTCGTGCAGCCTGAGCTTTCATCTTGATATTAAGCTTTTCAGTTACATTTGAAAGCCATTCCATAAAATGTCCCCCTTTGTTATTAATATGAACGTCCCCAATAAACCAAATGCTTTGCGTCCTTACCACAGCAAACACACTTGTCAGATAATTTTTCATTTCCGAATGAGATACAACGTGATGATGCGCCTGTTTTATCCTTTATTGCATCCTCACAGCCTTCTTCGCCGCACCACATTGCTTTTATAATGCCCTGATTCTCGTTCAGGATACGCTCGAACTCAGTCATATCCGTTGCGGAATGAGTCTTTTCATCGCGCAACTTCTTTGCTTTTTCAAACAGATTGCTTTGGATGTCCTCTAAAAGCTTTGAAACAGACTTTTCAAAACGGCCGTCTGCCAAGCCATCCAAGGATAAAGTGGTCTTTTCCCCGGTATCGCGTCTGGCAACAGTCACAACGCCATTCTCCAAATCCTTTGGCCCTATCTCAATGCGTACAGGCACGCCCTTCATCTCATATTCAGAAAACTTCCAGCCCGGTGAATGGTCGCTGTCGTCAAGCTTAACCCTCAATGCAGAAAGCTTATCCTTAATCTCAGAGGCTTTATTGCGCACATCTTCGTTATCACGCTTGCCTATCGGAATGATAATAACTTGCGTCGGAGCTACACGCGGTGGTAAAACAAGTCCACTGTTGTCACCATGCACCATGATGATGGCACCTATAAGTCTTGTGGAGAGTCCCCAAGACGTCTGGTGTACATGCTTTAAGGTGTTGTCCTTGTCTGTGTAGGTTATGTCAAAGGCCTTTGCGAAACCGTCACCAAAATTATGAGTTGTACCAGATTGAAGTGCACGTCCGTCATGCATAACGCTTTCAATGGTGTAAGTTTTCTCTGCGCCCGCGAATTTCTCGCTCTGTGTCTTTTCTCCTGAAATAACAGGCAAAGCAAGTACCTGCTCACAGAAGTTCTTGTAAATCTCAAGCATCTTCAAAGTTTCATCTTGAGCTTCATCAGCGGTTGCATGCGCTGTATGCCCTTCCTGCCACAAAAATTCCCTCGTTCTTAAAAACGGGCGCGTTGTCTTTTCCCAACGTACAACAGAGCACCATTGATTATACAGCTTAGGCAAATCACGGTATGATTGGATAATCTTACTATAATGCTCACAGAACAGCGTTTCGGAGGTAGGACGCACACAAAGTCTTTCCTGAAGCTTTTCGCTACCGCCTTCTGTTATCCAAGCAACCTCGGGAGCAAAGCCTTTAACATGTGTGCTCTCCTTTTGCAAAAGGCTTTCCGGCATCATCATAGGCATATAGACATTCTCATGTCCGGTTTCCTTAAAGCGTGCATCCAACTGCTTTTGTATAAGCTCCCAAATAGCATATCCAAGCGGCCTGAATATGATAAAACCTCCAACGGAAGAATAGTCCGCTAAGTCTGCCTTTTTAACCACATCCGTATACCATTGTGCAAAATCTGTTTCCATATTGGTAATAGCTTCAACTAATTTTTCTTTATTTTTTCCCATAGTCCATCCTCTTATCGTTAAATTAGTAAGTACTGCTTAAATCTACAACTGTATTTGAAACATTCTCCTTACGCCTTGAAGTTTTAATACGTTTTTCAAGCTGGGAATAGTATAAATCTTCATCAAGTGGCAAGGCGATTTTAGAATCTGTCCAAGCCGAGAGGTGCATTGCATTCGAGAGAGTAAGCCCGTGAATGCCATCAACACCCTGCGCAACAAGTTCGCCCTTGCCTAGGATTTTTTGAGCAAAGCTGCTTAAAACACCACTGTGCTGTGGGTTTTCGCCGTCTGTCTCTACGTTAATCACAGTGCATTCAGGTGAACCGAATGGAATCGTGTTTGTTCGACTGAATTCATCCTCAGGAGTTGCAAGTTTCCAAAACGTAAGCGTATTGCGATCGTCACAAACAAGCTTGCCCTTTGAGCCTGTAATTTCAAAGCGGTTTGTACCCGGCGCGTCGGCGGTACAGGTTATGAAAACGCCGGTTGCACCGTTTTCATACTCAACATAGGCTGTCACATCATCCTCAACCTCTATGTCATGCCAAGCCCCTTCTTTCATAAACGCACGCACAGTTTTAGGCATACCGCAAATCCATTGCCAAAGGTCAAGATTATGCGGGCATTGGTTGAGTAGTACACCCCCGCCTTCACCGGACCAAGTGGCACGCCAATCGCCTGAGTTATAGTAGGCTTGTGGACGATACCAATTTGTAACAATCCAATTTGTGCGCCTGAGTTCACCCAGGTCCCCGTTATCAACCATTTCTTTCATCTTTCGGTATACGCAGTTGGTTCGCTGATTAAACATTATACCGAATACAATTCCCGACTTTTCTGCAGCTTTTTTTGCAGCTTCATTCATAACCTTAACCTGCTTTGTGTATACACCAGCGGGTTTTTCACACATAACATGTACACCTGCTTCAAAGGCTTCAATTGAAAGCGTCGGATGAGAATAATGCGGTGTCGATACAATAACCGCATCAATCTTACCGCTACTGTACATCTCCGCGGCCGTTGCAAAGACTTCTATATCAGGATATTTATCCTTCGCAAGCTTAAGCTTTTCAGGATTAATGTCACAGACAGCGGTCAAAACCCCGTCCTTAACGTTACCCTTCGCGAAACTATCCGAATGAGCCATTCCCATATTACCAAACCCTAAAATACCAAACCGCACCTTATCCATCCAAAACCTCCTAAAAACCTATTGCTCTTTTTATGTTATCGTAGCTTATTCGTAAGCATTCAATCGGGTCAATACCGTTACAATCATCTTGCTCTACAAACACATACTTAACGTTTGTTTTTTGAGTGGCCTCAATTATGCGCGTCCAGTTAAGGTTACCTTCCATAACAGGAGCCATAACAGGATTTTGGTTTAAAACCTGCATGTCTTTATAATGAATAGTCTCTGTGCGTCCCTCTAAGCGTTCAAGCCAATATACAGGATCAAATCCCGCATTTTGAAGCCAGTAGACATCCAGCACAAAGCCCATAAGTTCAGGCAAAAAGCCCTCAATTAAATAATCAAAAATCATCTTGCCGTCAAAGCGTTCAAATTCAAATGAATGATTGTGGTACATAAACTTAAGCCCTGCGGCTTTGATCTTCTTGGCAACAGGTAGATAGTCCTCAATAAAACGAAGGACACCATCCTTACTTTCACGATATTCGTTTGGCATAGAACCTAAGCCCACAAAATCCGCCCCCATGATTTTGTGCTCGGCTATGACTGTGTCCGTTTCCTCAAGCAAACGTTTTGGATTTGTATGAGTGAGCGGGATTTCTATTCCGTTTTCATCACATATAGCACGCACGCGTTCGGCAGGTATAGGTCCTATCGCCGAAATCTGTACAAATTTATAGCCTATATCTGCAATTTTTTTAATCGTTTCGGCAAAGTCCTTTTCGTTTTGTGTCTTATCCCTTACGGTAAACAACTGTGCTCCTATTAACATTTCTATTGCCCCCTTTTGAAAATTTCTTGGAATAAGTATATCATATTTTTCCCAAAACACAACCATTTTACAAAAATAACAGAGGCAGAGCATTATATATACGGGGAGAAATATTTCACCGTATATAATATATCTGAGGTAATATAATTTCCAAATATCTTGGAGTGAATGGAAACTTGCAGAGGCAAGTTTCCT
>CAYPQA010000014.1:2692-26803 GCA_964412725.1 uncultured Eubacteriales bacterium | reverse complement strand
AAAATATTTTTCGTATCCCTTGTTATGAGTGCTTTCTGACATTTAATCCCCCTTATGTTTCTAAATTATAAAAATTTATAAATAGTATATATCATAAAATCCACCCTAAGCTCTGGGTTAAAAATTGAACCTTTGCTATTAAAAGCATCTTTTCAAGGAGCGGATGAACTTAAAGGAATTGTAAGTGTTGGCGGAATGATATATAATATCAAGGATGAAATGCTTTGAAATTAAAAAAGATAGGTGTGAGAAATGAATAATTTAAAATATCAACTTCATAATGACTTTAGAAATTATAATTTTGTACCGCCTTTTTCACCAATGTTTATACGATTAGCAAGGATGTTTCAAAAGCCTATGCTGCGTGCTACTTCGGTGCCTGCAGATATTACAGTGCGAAGATTTACTGTGCCCGGGTTTAATGGTTTGAATATGCCTGTTGAAGTTTTTGAGCCTGTAGGTTCAACATCAAGCCTTCCGTGCCTTTTATATTTTCATGGTGGAGCTTTTAGCTATATGGCATCACCCTCCCACAAAAAGCTTGCATGTTTATATGTGCAAAAAGTAGGTTGCAAGGTTGTTTTACCTGACTATCATCTTTTGCCAAAATATCCGTTTCCGGCAGCACAAAAGGATGCAATTTCGGCTTATGCCTGGATATATGATAATGCAAACGAGCTTAAAATTGATAAGCAAAGAATAGCAGTTGGCGGCGATAGTGCGGGAGGCGCCTTGGCAACATATGTATGCGCACCCACAGATATGCACAAGCTGCCAACACCTTGCTTTCAAATGCTTATTTATCCGGTTACAGACGCTAGTATGCAGTCTGACTCAATGAACCGTTTCGTTGACACGCCTATATGGAACGCTAAATTGAACGCAAAGATGTGGGAACTATATTTGAAAGGTGCAACCAAAGAACAGACAAGGTCTGCCTCACCAATGCAAGCCGACTTACCTTTAAAAATACCCGACACATATATAGAAACCGCTGAGTTTGACTGCTTGCATGACGACGGAGTAGCTTATGCGAAAAGGCTTCTTGATGCGGGTGGAAAGGTAGAGCTTTATGAAACTGTCGGAACCATTCACGGCTATGAAATAGTTCTAAACAGCCAAATTACCAAGGACAGCGTACAAAAGCGTATTGAAGCTTTGCGTGCCGCATTTTCTTAGAATAAGAGGTGAACACTAATGACAAACTGGTATAAGTTAGATGTTGCGGCAAACTTATTTCCGTCAGTAACAGCAAGTAATAATTCATCTGTTTTTAGGCTTTCGGCTGTAATGATTGAGAGCGTTGATAAAGATTTGTTACAAAAGTCTGTTGATAAAATATTTAACCGCTTTCCAATGTTTTTTGTTCGTATGAAAAAGGGCGTGTTTTGGAACTATCTTGATACTCAAAGCATGAAATTTTTAGTTGAGGAAGAAACCGAATATCCTTGTGCAACCATTAATCCTTTAGAAACCAGTGGATATCTTATTAAGGTTTTATACTATGGAAATAGAATATCTATGGAAGTTTTTCACTCACTCACGGATGGGGGTGGTGCATCAGAATTTTTGAAATCTCTGTTATATTATTATCTCTGTTATAAATACGGTGAATTTGATTCAGAAAACATGATTTTACTTCACGATGGGAATATAAAAGAAAATTTAGTTGATAGCTTTGATGAGTATTTTTCAGGTGTACATATAAAAACACATGAAAAAAAGATGAAAAAAGTAAATTCATATCGCATAAGCGGTACGCCTTTTAATCGTTATGGACATGGGGTAATTACAGGGGTATTGTCCGCGCAAAGCTTAAATGCAGTTTCTAAAGCAAAAGGTGCAACCATCACATCATATTTGTCCGCAGCAATGATTTATTCGATTTATCAAGCTGAACAAAGATATTCAAAGGACAAAAATCCCATTGTAATTGCGATTCCTGTGAATCTTAGAAAAATCTTCCCTTCAAAAACTCTCAGGAATTTTTTCTCAGTTGTAAATTTAAATTACAAGGTGGACAAAGAAACAAACTTTGATGAGATAGTAAATGAGACTACAAGACAACTTAAGGAGTTCACTAAAAAAGACAACCTAGCAAAAATATCTGCAAAAAATGTATCACTTACGCAAAATAAATTTGCAAGGTTTGTACCATTGTTAATTAAAAATATATTTATGTTTTTTGGTTTTGATTTATTGGGAGAAACCAAAAAAACAATCACGATATCGAATATGGGCAATATAAAGATTCCTACGGGCATGGAAAAGTATATCAAGCATTTCGAAGCCGTTATTTATCCAACCGCAAAAAGCCTTATAAATTGTGGGGTTATCTCGGTCAATGACAGGATTACAATAAATTTTTCAAAGACCATAAAAGATACAGACATAATCAGATATTTCTTTGAATTTTTGAGCCGAAACGCAAATTTGGAAGTAGGTGTATATTCAAACAATTGGGAGGAAAAGGTATGAAAAAATGCCCTAAATGTTCTGTAGATGTGTATCAGGAATATTGCCCTCTGTGTGGACGTAGTTTGGGTGAGCCTGTATCACCGGAAGTTAATTATCCTCGTTATATTTTAAGGCCAAACAGAAAATCAGACTTTGTTAAGAAACTTTTTCTATTTTTGACCATATCCATAGTTTTAATTACTATGTATGTAAATATATTTACTTATTCTTTATACTAAAGGATGTGGTCGTTGACTGTGTTCGCATCCTTTGGATTAGTTACAATCGCTCTTTACCTTTTAAAGTCTAAAAGGATAAACGTTGGGGGCAAAATACTCCGGTTGTTTATGGCCTTTTCTGTCTCCGTAATTTTAATTGATATTTCAAACGGGTTTTCAAAATGGTCTACGACATTTGTTATACCCTTTACAACTGTCGTTGTAGCCCTACTGTTTACTATAATTGCAGTTACCAAAAAGAATAATTTCAAAGAATACTTTGGTTATCTTTTGGCAACTGCATTTATAAGCATCTGTCCTATTGCGCTATATTTACTTAATCTTACCGGTCAGCTATGGTCAAGTCTGGTTGCAAGCCTTGCGTGTCTTATCATCTCCATAGGCCTTTACATTTTTTCGGGACAGAGTTTAAAAGATGAGCTGAAAAAACGATTTCATATTTAATCTGCAAAGTACATCGGTACAAAAGAATCTGGATTATTCATGTCCGCCTTCCAAAGACTAACCAATGCATGTGCCGTGGTTCGGAAATATATGGTATCCGTATCCGTGTCAACTATTGTTCCGTATGGAGGAAAAAATACAATATAACGCCCGACCTGGCCAACGTAATATGCACCTTTAATATCGCTTTCAATCCTTTCAAATGTAGGGTTGTCAAGACTTATTCCTTTTAAAAGTCCTCTGTTTGCGGTATCGAGATTGTTTTTCAGACTATTTAATCCCAGTTCCAATTGAGACTTTAACCATTCTAAAACCTCATCTTTAGAATTTTCTGCCTTCTCTGTTTTGTCGGCATCATCGACCCAAACGATGGGATTAAAAGCAAAGCCATAATAAAACCCCCTTCCGCCTTTTGGTAAAAAACCAACGGACTTGCCCAATGAAGTGGCTATAAAGCTAAGAGGTAAGTAAACTTCTTCATCTGTTACAATAGGTGCGGCATCAACTGAAACGGTATCCCCGTTTAAGACAGCTTTCAGTTCTCCAACAGTCATTTCGATAGTTGTTTCATCTTTGTAAATATTTACATTGCCTTTGTTTATGTCAAAATTAACATCACAGCCTAAATCTCTTTCTATAATTGATCCTGTGATAAAAGCTCTGCCATCCTCAAGAACAACCTCCGCATCAGTAAATTCTCCGTCTACCATAAGCAAAGGACCTGCATCGGAATCCTTTGTACCGTTATTAAAATGATAGATATAACCATTGGTCAATTCTTCTTCAACTATCTTGCCAACAGCCTCATATGTTGGGTCACCTACTTTTTCAAGTGCGTAAGCATCTGTAGGTAAAAATGTTGAAGTTGTAACCATTGCGAGAATAGCTAACCCATTAAAGAAATTTTTCATAACAATCATCCCCTCATTTTTATAATCCACATTAAAAAAGACCTTCTCAAATTTATGAGAAGGTCTTTGAATTTTTAAGACTTCTTATCCGTAGCTTTAACTCCGACTTCGAGATTAAGTGCGCCTATACCTTCACGCATCTTTGTGTCTGCTTTAGTGTTCTCCATTTTGTAGTAATCCAAGACACCAAGATTTCCGTTCTTAAGTGCTTCTGCGATAGCTAAAGGCACTTGAGACTCGGCCTCGACAACCTTTGCACGTTGTTCTTGAACGAAAGCCTTCATTTCCTGCTCACGCGCTATAGCCGTTGCTTTACGCTCCTCGGCCTTTGCTTGAGCAATTTGCTTGTCTGCTTCAGCTTGCTCAATTTGCAGGTGTGCGCCGATGTTTCTTCCGACATCAATGTCGGCTATGTCTATGGAAAGGATTTCAAATGCCGTTCCGGAATCCAAGCCTTTCGCAAGTACAGTTCGAGAGATACGGTCTGGATTCTCCAAAACCTCTTTGTGACTTTGGGATGAACCAACGGTTGTAACGATACCCTCGCCAACACGAGCGGATATGGTTTCCTCGCCCGCACCACCGACCAAGCGGTCAAGGTTTGCTCTGACGGTAACCTTTGCGACAACCTTAACTTCAATACCATTTATTGCAACCGCGGAAATAAGCGGGGTTTCAATAATTTTGGGAGAAACGCTCATACGAACGGCCTCGAATACATCGCGTCCCGCAAGGTCAATTGCACAGGCACGTTCAAAAGAGAGTTCAAGCTCGGCTCTATGAGCTGCAATTAAAGCGTCAACCACATTATCGACATGACCTCCTGAAAGCATATGCGCTTCAAGCTGGTTTATGTCAATGGAGAGGCCGGCTTTTGAGCCCTTTATAAGCGGGCGGATAATCCTTTCTGGTCTAACACGACGAAGGCGCATACCAACAAGAGAAAAGATACTCACCTTAACATCTGCGGCCATTGCGGAAATCCAGAGGCCGATAGGCACAAAGCTTAAAAACATAGAAACAATAATAAGTCCTACGGCTACTGCGGCCAGAGCCATATAATAAGTTATATTCATAAAATTTCCTCCTTATTGCTTAGCTTGGGCTACATAGAGCTTTGTACCAGATACGGAGGTTACAACAACCTTTGTACCCGGTGCAATGTAACCGCTTTCGGAATAAACGTCAAGAGATGAACCGTTAATTTCAACGGTGCCTTGGGGGCGCAGAGCGGTTTTTGAAACACCGACCTTGCCGACGAGGTTCTCCTGTTGACCAACTTCCTTTTTGTCCGATGACAAGAAGTCTGTAAGGACAAGCTTTCCGTATAGCTGTTTGCGTTTGATGTAACGATAAACATAAAAGCCCACAGCAACGATGATGCCGATTTGGACGGCCGGAATAATAATACCAAACGGTATCGTCAAAATTGCGATGATGCTCGCGGATATAACCAAGGTTAAGCCTAATATACCGCAAACGCCAAAACCCGCAACAAAAATTTCTACTGCAAGCAATATTATACCCACAATCAATAAAAATGCCGTCATAAAAAACACTCCTTTCAAGATTTTTGTGGCCTCTAAAAACCCTAAATCCAGTTCCGCAAAACTCGCTTACGCGAGTCTCGTTCAGGTTTTTAGAAGTGCCCTTTTTTAAAGGTCATATGCGACTTGTGTACCCGAACCGTTATTTTCAAGTATCAATTTGCGCTGTATGCGGGATTTTAACTCCTCGACATGACTGATGATGCCAACTGTTATCCTTTCATACCGCAGACGTTCAAGTGTGTTCATAACGATGTCTAGTGTTGAAGCATCCAAGGTACCGAAACCCTCGTCAAGAAAGAAGAATTCAAGAGGAGAGTTGTTTGAAAGCTGAATTTTCGACGATAGTGCAAGAGCCAGACAGAGTGAGGTCATAAAAACTTCGCCGCCAGAAAGCGTCTTGGGTGAACGCCTCACACCCCCTTTTGCGTCATCCCTTATGACGAATTCCGTTTCGCTCAGTTCAAGTGCGTATCGTCCCGCACTCATTTCTTTGAGGCGTTTCGAGGCTTCTTTTGTTATGTACAAAAGCCTTCCCTTTGCAATATATTCAACAAACCTGTTGCCCTCCAGTAAAACAGATAATTCTTTTTGCAAATCCGATTCATAAAGGATTTTTTTGTGCTCCTGAATAAGCTGATTCTGCTTTATAATGTCGGATTTTAGCTTTTCGATGGATGCGGCAAGCAAGGCCGATTGCTTGGTATTTTCTTCCATGTGTGCGTTCAGTTTTTCAACCTCGGTTGTTAACGACGATAGTGTTATATCAATAATATCACTATCCCCGCTTTCTTGCAATAGTATATTAAGGTATTCTTTTTCGGCTTCAAACCTGTGTCTTTCGTCAACGGCTTTACGGATTAGAGACGATGTATTTTTTAAGTCATAATTTAGGATAGGCAAGGCTTCATTATCGCAAGGCGGCAATTGCTTTTGTTCCTCAATGCTTTGCGCATGCAAGAGTTTACTCTCCTGACCTGCGGCTATGATGCTTTCGCGCTTAACGCTTTCCTTCACAAGACTTTCGTTTATAGTTTCAAGCTTTTGTGTTAAATCCGATACAGCCTTAAGCTCGGCGTTGTAAGCTTTTTCGGCTTCAAGCCGTTTATTGTCCTTATCTTGGATGTCCCTCGCGGCTTTTTCATAGTCATCTAGGTTCAGCGATTTTTTTAGAGAATTTAGAGATGTCTCCAAGCCTTCAATCTCTGAACGCACGCTTTTCTCTAAGGCTTCATCCTTTGCAATCCCGGCTTTAAGTGCGGAGACAGACATCTGCGTTTCGTTAAGCTCACGGCTTGAAAGCTTTATCTCTTTTTCAAGGTTCGAGAGCGTTGCTTGACCTTCTAGCGGCACAAACGGAGATGGATGATCCACCGAACCGCAAAGTGGGCAAGGCTTGCCGTTCTCCAACATATGAGAAACTGCTTGCAACATATTGCCAGATTTTAGCTGTTCAACCTGTTTTAGTTTTTCTTCGAGCAGTTCATTTTTAACGCGAACATCAGCTTCAAGCTTTTTGAGTTTGTCTAACGCATCACTTGTCTTATTTGTTAGCATTTTACGATACTGCCCAATCTTTTCGATTATAAGCCTTATTTCGGAAACGCCCTGCCGAACCTCGGGTGGCACGTTAAGCCTATCAAGATTGTTTTTCAACTCAACCGAATTGTTGTTTATCTCGTCGCGTTCCTTTTGAAGCCTTTGCTTATCTGCTTCAAGAGCCTTTACCGTTGTCTCTAACTGCCTATAGCCAGAAACCGCATTGTCATATTCTGCTTTAAGTAGTTTTGTCTGCAATGTATAGAGCGCGTGGAGGCTTTGAATATTTTTTTTAAGGCCAGCTTGAACTTCAACTATGCGTGTCTTTGCTTCAAGCATGCGTTTATGTTTGGACAAGAGTTCTGTTTTTTCGGTTAGCTGTTTGCGAAGCTCTATGGTTTCGTGAAGCACGGTTTTAAGGCGCTCCGTTTCCTCAAAAAGCCTTTGCTCACTCACGTCTGCGTATTGCTCCAAGCCTTTTTCTGATACGGCTATGGCTCTTTTCGTTTCTGCGACAAGTCGGCTTAAACGCTCCCTTAACTTTGTGCCGTATGCCTCCAAGTGGAAGATGTTTTCAAGCATCTTTCGGCGTTCTTTATTGTCAAGGAATAAGAATTCGCTGAACTTGCCTTGAGGCAATACAACGGCCCGCGTGAAATCGTCAAAGCTCAGGCCTATAATCCGTGCAATTTCCGCATTGCATTCCTTGAACTTGTCCGCAATAACATCCTCACCACATATAAGCAATGACTTGTGATTGGTCATGCGTTCGCCTTGTTTCCTGTATTCACGGCGTATTTCAAAATGAGAGTTTGCATTTCCCACAGCAAACGTAAAGCTTAAATTCATCTTATCCATCGAAGAATTTATGCATTGCAGGTTCATTGCGCCGTCATTTCTGGATATCGCGCCGTATAAAGACATCGTGATCGCGTCAATGATACTTGACTTACCGCTGCCTGTAGGCCCGAAGATGCCAAAAATGCCGTCTGTTGAAAGCTGTTCAAAATCTATGGTTTGTGTGTCCTCAAAGCTGTTAAGTCCTGAAATGGTTAATTTAATCGGTTTCATAGCCATCCTCCAGAAGTGTTTTCAAAAGCATAACCAAATCCGACGACGGCATATGACTTTGGCTTTTAAAATAAAACTCCTCAAACTCCCTATATATATCGAACTCGTTTTCATATTCCGTTTCCACATCTTCTTCTACGCCCTTGATTATGGGTCTTATCTCGATAATGTCGCTCTTGAGAGAGCGAATCTCCTTAATCTCCGATTGCAACAAAACCCTGTCTGTTTCAATCTCCAAGAACACCCAGCACTCTTGGTTCTGTCTTTCTCGACACATTTCTATTGCCTCGGAAATATTTTCGGCTTTCCATACATCAATGGGCTTATAATTTCGCAATGGGATTTTCTCAACTTGAGTTTCCTGACCGTTAATTTCAACAAGGTTCACGGACTTTGATAAAAACGCCTCAGACTTGTCGTATTGAATCGGCGAGCCACTGTAATATGCGTTGCCTATTTTTTGTGGGCGGTGCAGGTGACCCAGTGCGATATAATGCGCGTTTGCGGGTAGGATACGGCTTTCCACTGCGCATGCCCCGCCTAAAGTAATATCACGCTCCGAACGCGAAATCTCGCCGCCAATCAAATAAAAATGCCCTATAACCAGATTGATGCTGTCCTCCGAAAACCTGTCGGACAACCTTGAGAATATTTGAGATATCTTTTCGGAATACGCCTCGTCGCGATTGTCTATAATCTCATTTATTCTCTTTTCGCTGGGATAGGGCAGTGTAATTATAGCTAGGGTTTCATGCTTGAAACGTACCTTAAGAAAGCCTTCGGAAGATTCAAGCACAGAGAAGTCCTTGTATTCCATAACAGGCACGGTTGATAAGGGCGTACCAAGTATGACTATCGAAAAATGGATGGCCAACGGCCAAGCAGATGTGAGCCGTTCTGGGCTATCGTGGTTTCCGGCTATAACAAGGACAAGTCGACGGCCGTTATCGCAAAGACGAATGATTGCGTCATAAAAAAGCGCCTGCGCCTCCGCGGGCGGGTTTGCCGTGTCAAAAATGTCCCCAGCAACTATGATAACATCAACCGCGTTTTCGTCCGCAATATTCACAAGCTCGTCTACAAAAGCCCTTTGCTCGGGTAAACGCGAATGAAGCTCCAAGCATTTGCCCAAGTGCCAGTCCGATGTATGTAAAATCTTCATAAGCTACCTACCTTTGATATTTTTTCTTTATCCTTATATCATCACCAAAGAATTTTAAAAGCTTGTAGTTACCGATAAAGCGGGATACAATGCGTTCGGAATATTGGGATTCCAATTCATCCGGACCAAGGTTACTTGAAATAACCGTATGCTTTCTGCGTAAGATGCGCCTGTTACAGATATTAAACAACTCGGACGAGGTAACAACGGTTGCAAACTCTGTACCTAAATCATCAATTATAAGCAAGTCCACATCATATATCGTGTCCATAAGTTCATAAAGCTCATCATCACTGCCCTTTTCAAAGCGTATACTCTCAGCAATCTTGAAGACCTCTGATGCTGTCATATAAAGCACAGTATTACCCTTATCCAGAATATCTTTTGCGATACAGTTGCATAAAAAGGTTTTACCCAACCCAGAATTGCCGTAAAAGTACAGATTGTCCCCATTTCCGAAGTTACGTACAAAATCTGTACATTGCTTATAAATAGTATGCATATTCTTTCTTGCAGATACACCAGAATAAGTGTCGGGTTGGTCACTATAGAAACGGAAGTCGAAGTTATCAAAATTCTCGTTCTTTATAATGTGGCTGAGGCTTGAAAGCATATAGTGCTTTTCTATAAGGCGCTGCTTGAGGCAATGGCACTTCTTGCCATCCACATATCCGGTGTCCTTGCAATTATTACATTCATAGATTTCGGAAAGGTAATTTGGTGCAAAACCATTTTCCGCAAGCAGTTGCCTTTTCCGTTCAAGCAACTGGTCATTCTCGGATTTAACCATTTCCAAAAATTCCGCTATATTCATCCCGTCATTTATGAAGCCTTTTGCCAATTCCATACTTCTTGAAGAAAGCCTTTCATCGATCTCCCTTATCTCAGGTATCGTATGATAAACCTCTTCCTCTCGATATCTGCGACGTTCAGTGGCTTTATTTCTAGCCTTTTCATATTCTTTCATAACCTCTTTAAACATGGTCTTATAACTCATTTGAAGCCTCCCGGCTATTTTTTTCGAATTCAAGCTTTTCAATTTCGGCATAATCATACTTTCTTTGAGTGAAATTCACAAAGCGATTTTGTTTTGATTGAATTTTCTGCTTTTTCTGGATGGGATTTTCCTGTCTGTATTTTTCCTCAAACCGTTTTACATCATCCAAGGTTTTAAGACCTTCCTTGTGCCAGTTTTCGATTATTTTGTCTATATATTGGAAATTGGGTTTACCATTTTGCATTATGCACTTTTCGCAAGCCTCAACAACCAGTTCTAAGGGCATATCCTTATCCTTAAGCCAAGACTTCATAAATTCCGTTTCTTTATCGGTTGGGTCACGCTTGGACTGACCTATGGCTTGCATAATCTTTCTATAGTCACCGTTATAAAGCTTTAGGTGCTCCAAAGCTGCATCAATTGTGTTTATCCCGTTGTTGCTCCAATCTATTGCAACCTTTTCTATGTAGCGTATGCTTCTGTGGTCATTATCACAGCAATATTTTATAAGAAGTCCAATAACATCGGTGGGTAAGCGCAACCAATCATGCAACGCAAAGATAACGCTTAAATCATTAGAATTAAATGATAAACCCAGCATTTTCTGAGCCATAATAAAAAGGTTTTCAATTTCCTTGCTGTTGTCCTTATATCTTTCCAATTCCTGCATGCTATAGACAGGTCTTGTTTCCATAATAAGCCTAGCCTGCTCAGGTTGGGCACTTAGGGGTAGAAATTCCAGCTCGAAACTGTCGCCGCTTTGCAAAAATCTCACAAGGCCTTCCGTTTCCCAATATTTAAACGCCCTCATAACATCAGACTCAATCAAAGACAACGCACCCGCAATATCACCTATACTAATATCCGCGCTCATATGCCGATAGGCATAGATATAGACGCAGGCGTAAGCCGGATTAGCCTTTGGCATAAACCTGTCAATGAACACATTAGGGATAGGGGTAAATGAACTTGCAGAACCTTTGATTATAAGCTTAGACATAGATGTCCTCCAAATATTTAGTATAAAAAAAGCCGTAAATCCAAAAGGAATACGGCTTTGACTGTATGATGCGCTTTCAGGGACTCGAACCCTGGACCCAGTGATTAAGAGTCACTTGCTCTACCAACTGAGCTAAAAGCGCATAACGAACAAGACTTGGACATATTAACACGCTTGTCTTAATTTGTCAATAGTTTTTGAAAAATTTATATAGATTTTTCCGAGTTTCCATGAAAGTGAAGATTAAAATTGCGCTGCAAAGGTTGAATTAAGTCATTGAGTGTGCTATATTCCCTTTACGAAAGGGGAGATATTTTAATGAAAAAACATATTAAATTAATGTTAAATTGTTTGGCGGCCGTTATGGCTCTTTCTGGTGGGTTGCAAACTGTGAGTGCAGACGATGCAATCGCTATAGAAACGACGGCGGTGGAGGCAGAGGCGCCTGCGCTGAGTGTGCAGGGTAGTTTCTCTGCACCTGCATTCACTGAGCCGTATCCATCTGCAGGCTTTTCTAGCGTAAGCTCTTCATTCTTAAGTGCTGCTAGTGATACTATCGAATATGAGAAGTATCTTATTCCTGTTAATAAGTCTGTAACTCAGAATGGTATAACTGTAACCATAAACGCAATGGGGTATGACGGCAAAACGTTAATGGTTGTTTATGAAACTTTCTTTGATGAGGGTGTCTTGGGCGAGAAAGCGGATGCGAAAGAAACGCCACAAATTTTTATGAATCCTATGTTTGCCTACACAGATTTGGTAGATGAGAAATACAAAGCTTTACCAGAAATTCAAGATGCGTTCAACCGTTATAAAAACGGTGAATTGTCAAAGGCTCAAATACATCAAAAGCTATTGGAATATAGCTGGAATAATTCAGCCGATTTCCCTGTGTTTGTAAACAATTCTAGTTTTATGCAGAAAATAGACGAAAACCATTATAAGGGCCTGATAAGTTTTGAAAATTCCGGTTATCCAAAAGAATTTTCTAATAGAATCTCAAGGGATCCTGATAAGAAGATATCAATTTATTTCAATGATGCTCGTTTGGAAAAGACATTGGAACCCAATCAGGAAATTGATGAAGGCTATTCAATACCAGATTACTATAAGTATGATAATCAGACTGCAAATGGAGATAGCCCTGATTCTGACCATGTGCCTTCATATCCAATTTTTGTAACAAAGACCATTCCAGGTTATTGGCAGGTGGACACGGATTTTTCAGAGAATGAGGTTACATTACAAACTGAAAAATTCGTATTATCCGACAGCAGATATGATAATGACGGCGAAACGATATATATTGAGGAAATCTCCAAAAGCCCATTAGGAAATCGCTTAATTGTTAGCGGAACAATGAAGTTGGAACCTGTTCAAGAAGAATTTAACGGCAGGGTTATAAACCGAACTCCAAGCCCCGAATTTTTTGTTTTAGACCAAAATGGTAACAGTATAATAAAAAAGAGAACCGGAGGTTCTTGGTCAAACGATCAAATCGAGACAAGTTTTTCATTAAAAATGACATTCGATAATTTAGACGATGTCCAAACTTTAACTGTTGTGCCATATTTAATTAAGCTTGAATCATTTGATTCTCTTGCGGATAGAAATTATTTTGATATACCTTTTGATAATATAAATGGCACTTTTGAGGTAGATCATACCTTATTAACAATAACCGATTTTGTAAAGACAGAGGATAAGATATCTTTTAATATTTCTTCGAAAGGATATTTGAGCGGCGAAGAGATAATGCGAAACATATTCTTAAAAAACAATGATGGCTCAATTATGTACTCAAGCTATCAATCAACAACGTGGGATGATGAAACAAAAACAGGATATGTTGAATTTATAAACCTTGAAAACGAGCCTATGTTTTATCCTGGCGGTGTATTTACAAATATAAACGAAGCTGTATCCCTAGCTGTGGCTGTTCAAAACTTTACTGTGCTTGATAAATACATCTTCGATGTTGAGATTATTAGGTAACAATTTTGGAGGGATTCTTATGAAAAGATTTATCAAACCTGCAATATGGTGTTTAGCTGCTCTAATGGCTGTGTCAACAGGTGTTCGTCCTGCTAAAGCGTCTGACGTTATAAGTACGTTTGTGTACAGAATGCCTTTGCTTAGTACGGATGAACTTAACAGCATTATGATGCTTGGTCTTAATAATGAGTTTAGCGAACATATCCTGCCTATTGAAAAATCAATAACCGATAATGGCATAACCGTTAAGCTTAACGGGATAGGCTTTGACGGAAGGATTTTTGTGTTAAAATACGAGGTTTTTTCGGATGAGCTTATTGCATATGCGAATGCCTCTGATAATAGAACCTTAGGCTTTAATGCAAATGTGAACTTGGTATATACGGATTTGGTTGAAGAAAAATATAAATACCTTCCTGAGATTGAAGAGGCCCTTGACAAATACAGTAAAGGAGAAATTATTAAACAAGAGCTTCATCAAATTTTAACTAAATATAGCTCAAATAACTCAATGAACGATATGAGCATATTCAGTAGGAGTTCAGGTACATTAAGGCAAGAGGGTGATCGTTTCGTAGGCTATTCAACCTTTGAGCTTATGGAATATGATTATTTTCCTAGTAAGGTTTCAAGAAATCCTGATTTTAACTTATCCGTAACAATGAATGGTTTTAGCATAAATAAAACCGTAATGTCGGAAGATGAAATAGAGGAAGGATTTTCCAAGCCTTCCTACTATAACCTTATTGCTGAAAACCCTGAAACCAAAAGCCAGCCCATACCTGTAACAAAGGCCATTGAAGGATATTGGCAATTTGATATTGGTTTAAATGAAAACCAGATTGCTGTGCCTACAGAAAAACTAACTCTCTTAGACAACATCTTGCAGAAGGACAATGAAGTTATTAAGGTTAGCGAGATATACAAAAGCCCGTTTAGAAACGGTATGATTATAGAAAGTAATATTGATTTTAACCGTCGAGCTATCTCGGATTCAAAATCTATTAGCTACAACTATGGTCCGTCAAGCACAAACTTTTTAATTTTGGATCAAAACGGAAAAAATGTGACACAATACGGTTTTTCATCAAGTAATAATTATTCCCAAAGTGACGACAGGCAATATTCGTATAAGGTTAGTCTCGGGAACTTAGATAATGTTGAGAAACTTACAATCATACCTTATCTCATAAGATACAATGCTATGAAAACACCGTTTGATATGAGTTATGTTGATATCCCCTTTGAAAGCGTAAACGTGCCGTATGAGGTAAACAAAACAGAAATTACCATAACAAACATTGAAAAAAGCGAAAACAAGATATCTGTTTATGCCTCAGCAAAGGGCTATATAGCGCAGAATACCTTAAGCAACATCTTTCTAAGAAATGAATCGGGTGCCAGATTGAGCTGGGATTTAAGCCTTTCAAAATGGGATGAGGAAACTAACACAGCTTGCCTAGAATTTGTTGATATCAATGATCCGTATTTAGAAGCGTCTGAATACACTTTTACAAAGGTTAGCGAAGCAAAAACCATCTCTGTTCTTTCTCAAGATATAGAGATTCTTGAAGACTATAAACTTGATGTTCAGATTGTGAAATAGGTATACTCTAAAAAAGGGGCTCTAGCATTAGTCTGCTAAAGCCCCTTTTTGAAATAATCGATAGAGTTAACGATTAAACTTTTATAAGATAACCTTTTTGGTAGCTATATTGTTGCAAAAGGTTGTATCGTGCTCTACGAACAGTATTGTAGGTTTGTAACTAAGCAGTAGTTCTTCAAGCTGTATGCGTGAGATAACGTCAATGAAGTTAAGCGGTTCGTCCCATATATGCAGATGTGCCTTTTCCGAAAGGCTACGTGCAATGAGTACCTTCTTCTTCTGACCTGCGCTAAAATCAGCGATGTCTTTTTCAAACTGTACTCTGGAAAAATCAAGCTTTCTGAGTATGGCTTTGAAAAGACTTTCCTCAATACCAAACCTGTTTGCATAATCCGAGAGACTGCCGCTCAGAGTTGATGTATCCTGTGAAACGTAAGAAATCTCCAAGCTGTTACCTTTTTGAAATTCTCCGGTATATTCCAAATTTTCTCCACAGATAAGCTTGATAATACTCGACTTTCCGGAGCCATTACGCCCGCACAGGGCAATCCTGTCTCCGCGTTTAATCTCGAAGCTTATGCCCTCGCATACCCTTTTTTCACCGTAGAAGATGGATATATTTTCAAGTGAGAGCAATCGGTCTGTGCGGTATGCAAGCTGGGTGAGTTTCAAGCTGTAAGACTCTTCAAGATTTTTTAAAAGCCCCGACTTTTCGATTATGGCTTTTTCTTGACGGTTTTCAAGATTCTTTCTCTGCTGTTGCATACGTCTTGATTTTTCACCAATATACGCCCTTTTGTCTATAGATTTTTCCACATCATTACCGCCCTTGCCGATTTTTGTGCGTTCAGCCTTGTCCGCCCATTCATGGCATTGTTTCGCGGCTTGCTTAAGCCGCTTTATATCCTTTTTAAGCCTTTCGTTTTCAGCAAGCTCAAAGCTGTCACTGCGTTGCTTGTTTTCCCACCAGCTTTTGAAGTTACCCTTTTGAACCTCGATACCAGACTTGTTAACAGACAATACGTGGTCAACACAATGGTCAACCAAAGACCTATCATGAGAAATGAGTATAAAGCCTTTCTTAGACTTTAGATAATCCCCAACTATGGTTCTTGCCATCATATCCAAGTGGTTTGTAGGCTCGTCTATCAAAAGGAAATTGTTTTCCTTAAGGAAGAGGGTGGCTAAGAGGATTTTTGTTTGCTCACCCATAGAAAGCGTGTTGAATGGTCGGCTAAGCACATCTTCGGAAATATCCAGTAATGAAAGCTCGCGCAAGAGCTCCCATTCCAAGTAATCAGGGCATATACAATCAACAATATCTAGCGTATGAGCGTGCACATCCTGTACTTCATATGAAAAATAGTCAAAGCTTACGCTTGACGAAATGTTTCCACTGTATTCATATTTACCAAGCAGGAGATTTAAAAAGGTGGTCTTACCGCGACCGTTTCGTCCAATAAAGCCTAGTTTCCAATCCGTATCAATTTGGAAACTTACATTTTCAAAAATATTATCATAGCTGCCTTCATAAGCAAAGGTTAGATTTGTGACGTTAATTAAAGACATATTACCTCCAAAAAAATAAGAGCTGCAAGAAAATAACATTTCTCACAACTCAAAAGGCAACAAAAACAAACCCCAAAATGGGCGTAATAAACCTGTTGTAGAAAGGAAACGTTAATTTTCTTGCAATGGCACAACAAAACAACGGTGCGCGAACGTCACCGGATAAGAAAAAGCTTTGTTGTGTAACCAAACATTAGCAAGAAAAATTTCGCATCCTTTCAACTCCAATCTGTTTTAAATTAAGTAAAGTATAAATGCCACACGGCAATATGTCAACAAAATTATGAGAAGGTGATACAGAATGAACAGTAAAATTATTACAGATATTTCAAACTTTATGTTTGTTGAGGATAAGCCAAGCAAAGCGGATATAATCTTTCTTCCCGGCGACGGCAACCCACAAATCCCTGAGAAGGCCGCCGAGCTTTATAAAGAAGGCTATGCGCCCTTGCTTATGCCGGCCGGTGGTGTTGGTGTGAAGCTTGGCAAATTTTCTGGTGTACAGGACAAAAAAGATGTTTATAGCTTGGATTATAAAACGGACTGTGAGTTTTATACAGACGTGCTTTTAAGGAATGGTGTTCCGAGGTCCGCAATTCTTTGTGAGGACAAGTCCGGTCACACAAGAGACAATGCATTTCTTTCGCGGCTTATAACGGATGAGGTCGGTCTGGATATAAAAAGGGCTATTATATGTTGCAAATCCTTCCATTCAAGACGTTGCCTTATGCTTTATCAGCTTGCCTTTGAACATATCGAGTTTATTGTTGTGCCTGTTGACGTATACGGCATAACGCGCGATAGCTGGCACACCCAGCCATATGGCATAGAACGCGTATTCGGAGAGCTTGCAAGATGCGGTAATCAATTTGTGGGAGATATTAATAATTACTTGTTGAAAGGTGAAGAATATGATAAATAACACGGGCACACAAACCATAACAACCGACCGCTTAATTCTGCGACGATTTACACAAGCCGACGCGCAGAGTGCTTGGCAAAACTGGGCCGGCGACGAGCAAGTTCAAAACGGATACGGCGAACCCGTTTATGAAACTTTGGAAGCAACCCAGAACTTACTCAAGAGTTACATCACTTCTTATGAAAAACCTGATACATATCGTTGGGGCGTATTTTTAAAAGACGAGCCCGACAATTGCATCGGCCAAGTGGCATACTATATCGTTGACACAAAGAATGAATTCTGTGAGCTTGAATATTGTATAGGCAGGTCATATCAGAACAAAGGCTACACGTCCGAGGCTGTAAAAGCACTGATTGAATACGGTTTTGATACCGTTGCTTTTAACCGTATACAGGTAAGATGTCGCAATGTCAACATTGCCTCAAAGCGTGTTATTGAGAAATGCGGGTTTACTTATGAGGGATGTCTAAGAAAACATGCTAAACATTTAGGTGAGTTTCAGGACAGGCTGTATTATTCAATATTAAAGAGCGAGTGGGATGTTAAAAGAGATATCGAATATTACAATTCTTTACCGTTTGAATTTAACTGCTTTACGGACGTACACAGACTGACCGACGGTGAAATTTATCTTGTTTGCACAGCTAAAAATCCAGCTATTCCAGAAAAAAATTGGGTACCAGCTTATGAGTTCATAATATGCAAAAGCGGTGAAAAAATCGGAGATATTAACCTGCGCATAGGATATACAGATGGTCTTTATTACGGTGGTCAAATAGGCTATGACATCGGTGAAAAACATCGTGGCAATGGTTATGCCGGAGTGGCTTGCAAATTAATTCTTCCCATAATGAAAGAGCATAAGCTGCAAAAAGTTATTATAACCAACGAAAAAAACAACACCTCATCAAAAAGAGTTTGCGAAAAACTTGGTGCAAAATTTATCAGAGTTGCAGAAATCCCTGAGTGGCACAATATGTATGATGAAGGTATGCGATATGTGAATATATTTGAATGGACTATATAATAATTAGGAGAGAGATGAGATGTATATTTTGGTTTTGGGCGGTACACGCTTTATGGGAAGGCACTTGGTAGATATAAAAAAGCCTAAAAGGTTAAATCTAACTGACGTCATGTCTTCAACTGGCAATGTACACCCTTTCGCTAAGACTATCGTCGAAGATGTTTTCCGAATTAATGTCCCAAGAGAATTAATATTCCTTTAACCGTTCATAAGGTTAAAGAATTGTTGAAAATCCCCATATAAGAAAAATTATTGACAAAATCTGAAAACTTGCATATAATACATATGAATAAATGTTCATATGAAAACTTGAAAGGAGATACAGACATGAATGATAAAACCAGCTTACCAACCTGTGAGCTTTTGTGTGTTCACGAGGACACGGTTAAGAGCGTTAACGAGAAGATGCCTGACGATGAAATACTCTACGATTTGGCGGAGCTTTATAAAGTTTTTGGAGATACTACACGAATAAAGATTCTATATGTTTTGTTTGAGTCTGAAATGTGCGTGTGTGATATCGCAAGCATACTTAACATGAGCCAATCAGCTATATCACATCAGCTTAAAGTGCTTAAGTCAAATAGGTTGGTTAAATTTAGGCGTGAAGGGAAGGTTGTGTTTTATTCGCTTTCAGACGGCCACATAAAATCAATCATTAATCAAGGCTTGGAACATATTGAAGAATAAAAACTGGGGGATTTGTAATGAAAAAATCATTTAAACTTGACGGTGTGGACTGCGCTAATTGTGCGGCAAAAATTGAGAGGGCATTAAACAAAATTGACGGTGTTGAGAATGCAATCGTGAATTTTATGACAACGAGGCTTACATTTGAAGTTATAGATGAAAAATCAGAGAGTGCTCTCAAAGCAGTAGAACAGGCAATAAAAAAAGCCAACCCTTCTATTGTTATGAAAAAGGCATAGAGGGAGGCTTTTGTGGAGAATAAAATAAGAATAGCTAAGATAATATGCGGCGGCTTATTTTTCGCATTCGGCTTGATTCTAAAATTTGATAACGCGCTTATCCGTTTTCTGATTTTTTTAGCCGGTTACCTAGTAATCGGCGGTGAGGTTGTATTTGATGCTCTCAAAAATATTTTACGCGGTAATGTTTTTGACGAAAACTTTTTAATGTCCATTGCAACTGTGGGAGCTTTTATTATCGGTGAATATCCTGAAGCCCTTGCCGTTATGCTTTTTTATCAGGTTGGCGAGTTCTTTCAGGATTATGCTGTTAATAAGTCAAGAAGGTCTATTTCAAGCCTGATGGATATAAGACCGGATTTTGCAAACATAAAACGCGGAAGTGAGATTATAAAGGTAGAACCCGAGGATGTTAATGTCGGCGACATCATAATTATTAAACCCGGCGAACGCATACCACTTGATGGAAATGTTATTGAAGGCAACGGCGTTGTGGACACCTCTGCTTTGACAGGAGAAGCTATACCACGTGATGTATCTGTTGGTAGTAGCATTTTAAGCGGCTGTATAAATGTGAACGGACTTCTTACGGTAGAGGTTACAAAGGAATACGGCGAATCCACGGTTTCAAAGATTCTGGACTTGGTTGAAAATGCAAGCTCAAGAAAATCAAATTCTGAAAACTTTATAACGAAATTTGCAAGATATTATACGCCTGTCGTTGTTATTGTTGCGTCTCTTTTGGCGGGTTTACCCCCACTTTTAATCAGCGGTGCAACGTTTTCTGATTGGGTTTACAGGGCTTTAACGTTTCTTGTTATATCCTGTCCTTGCGCACTTGTTATTTCAATTCCACTCGGTTTTTTCGGAGGGATAGGCGGCGCTTCAAAATTTGGCATACTTGTTAAAGGTAGCAATTACTTAGAAGCTCTTTCAAAGACTGAAATAGTGGTTTTTGACAAAACAGGCACACTTACCAAAGGCATTTTTAACGTCACTCAAATTAGCCCAAGCGGAGTATCAAAAGACGAGCTTTTAGAGATTGCGGCTTTAGCGGAAAGCTACTCAAGTCATCCCATATCCGTTTCTTTAAGAAAAGCTTACGGCAAGGATATTGACACTTCAAGAATTGGAACAGTCGAAGAAATGGCAGGTCATGGATTAAGCGCGGTGGTAGACGGCAGGTTAATCCACGCGGGCAATAGTAAGCTTATGCGAATGATGAACATACCATTTTCTGATGAAATGGTTCTGGGCACAATCGTTCATATTGCGATTGATAACGTTTACGCTGGAAATATTATAATTTCTGATGTCGTAAAAGAGGATTCTTCTACCGCTATCCAGAAGTTAAAGCAAGCGGGCGTTAAGAAAACAGTAATGCTCACAGGAGATTCTAAAAATGTTGGAGAAACTGTGGCCGCAGAACTTGGGATTGATGAGGTATATACGGAGCTTTTACCTACAGATAAGGTTTCGTGGGTGGAGAAATTGCTCAGAGATAAAAGTAAAAACGGAAAATTGGTTTTCGTTGGTGACGGGATTAACGATGCGCCTGTTTTGGCTATGGCTGACATTGGCGTCGCAATGGGCGGGTTAGGTTCTGATGCGGCTATTGAAGCCGCTGATGTGGTTATAATGACCGATGAGCCGTCTAAGCTCGCAACAGCAATGAAGATATCCAAAAAAACTCTATCCATCGTTAAACAAAATATATGGTTTGCTTTTATTGTTAAGTTTCTTGTTTTGGCACTTGGTGCGGGAGGCATTGCTACAATGTGGGAGGCTGTGTTCGCAGACGTTGGGGTTTCTGTGATTGCTATATTAAACGCTATGAGAATGCTGAACAATAAAAAGATATAAGAAAAACCAGAAAAGAGGTGGTTTATGGATATTTTTCAGGTTTTGGCTACCGGTATAATACTGGTGTTTTATATTGCATACTTGGTAAAAGGTCGGATGCTAAAAAAGCAGGGCATTGATTCAAATCGGTTTGCAAAAGGCGATAAGTCTAATAATGCAAGACGCATTGAATTATATTTATTTGTTTCAACTTTGTTAATGCCGATTGCTCAGATTTTAAGTGTGTTTATAAATCAAACAATATTTATATATAGCTCATACATTATCCGTGCATTTGGATTGGGTTTAGCCACATTGGGGCTATTCTTTTTCTTTACAGCGATTATTTTTATGAGGAATAGTTGGAGAGCTGGAATTGATAGAACACAAAAAACAAAGCTTGTAAAGAATGGAATTTATAGATACAGCAGAAACCCTGCATTTGTAGGCTTTGATCTTTTTTATCTTGGAATTGCTTTGTGTTTCCCAAATTTAATTATTTTCTTACTTACGACTATTTGTATCATCCTATTTCATTTTCAAATTTTAGAAGAAGAACAACATCTCAAAATAGCATTTGGACAAGACTATACAAAATATTTTTCCGAAGTGAACAGATACATCGGAAAAAGACGCTAAAAACAAAGGCTGCAAGCCTAAGGTTATCATGGCTTGCAGCCTTTGTTTTTTATTCTCATTCTGTGAAAGTATGGCTTTCCAAGTATAACAACTGTTCATCTGTGGGTTTACCTTTAGATTTTAATATTTCAACGCCTTTAAAAGTTTGAGCCGACGAGGCATTGCTGATGTCTATATTAAGTCCTTTATAGAAAGCTATGAACATCTTAACGGAATTTGTGCCGATTTCGGTTTCGTTTTGATTAAAATCACTTTTTAAATCTTTAACTTGGTAAAAAGGCGATCTTTGACTGCTAACCAAAAAGGCCTCTGCCAAATCCTCAAGAGGGATATCATAGGTTTTTGCAATATCCTTAAAATAATCAGAACCTGAAACGCTAACCGTCACATATGGTTCGGTTGTTTTGGTTGGTTCGGGAGATTCGGCTATTGCATCGGATGGATTTTCTTCCATGCCCAGAATATGAGTAGACAAGTAAGAAAGCTGTTCATTCGTTGGTTTGCCATGAGTTTTGATTGTTTCTGCTCCTTCCTGTGTGATGTAGGTTGTGCTGTCGCCAAGATCATAGGGTTGGCCTAAGTAAAATGCCACAAACATTTTCACAGAGCCTGTGCCTATCTCAAAACCTTCATCTGCAAAAATTGTATCAAGGTTTTTCATCGAAAAGCTTTCAGCCTTATCTGGGCTAACATGAAATGCATACGCGAGTGATTCAAGAGGGATATTATAGAGGCGGCTTATATCACCGAATGTATACGAACCGCGAATATCGTCGGCACGGTATTCGCCGTCAAAATCTGTGCCAACGAACCTCGCCGGAGTTTTTTCGCTGTCCTCGCCATACCAAAAGCCAAGAGCCATTGAAGAAAAAATTCCAACAATCCCGATAACAAAGGTAAGAGCAATTACAGTCCGTGTTTTAATTTTCATTTAGAACCGCCTCCTTTGATATTGTTATTTGAGGATTTGACGAAGAGATATAAACGGTGTAGTTAACCGGGCAAGTTTCACCGCTTGTGCATTTATAGCAGGAAATACATTGGTGGCTGTTCACTGTTTCCAACGAGGACACTTCTATGTTCATCGGGCAGGCCTTATCGCAAAGCTTACAATTTACACAACTTGTTTTATCTCTCCGAAGTTTGAAAATAGAAAACTTAGACGCTACGCCAACCACTGCACCATAGGGACACGCATACTTACAAAACGGTCTTTCAATAAACAATGATAAAACAACCGTAACACCAAGCACTAAATATGCTGTTGTTAAAATTTCGTCACTGAATATATTCATTAGAGCATAAAAAGGATCATAGCCTTCAAAAATCAGCTTTCCTGCTACGGCTGTGTAGTACAGGATTATTGCTAAAACCGGATAGCGTATAAATCTCAAAATTTTGTCTACCTTTTGAGGGATTACACGATTGAAAGTCTTAGGAAAAAGTTTTTTACCTATCCTTCCGATTAATTCCTGCGCCGTTCCAAAAGGGCAAATCCAACCGCAAAATACTGATCCAAAAAGTAAGGTTATGACTAGACTAAGAACAAGCATCACCAAGGCCGATGGATGAATTTTGGATATAAACGAACCTTTTGTTGCAAGAGAGTATGTCGACTCAAGACCACCCAAAGGACATACGCTATGTATTGAAACAGATGGTAAAAATGGAATTTTCAAACCCTTTTCAGCAAGGAAGTTTACCGAGCTTCCTGCAAATAAAAGAATAAGTATCGAAACGCTTATTATCGTACGAAACAGGCCTAACTTACCTTTTTTTCTTTTCTCCATATCAAAAACCCCTTTCGGTTTATAATGAAAGGCTGCAAGCCTAAGGTTACCATGGCTTGCAGCCTTTGTTTTACTAATTCGTAATATAGCAAGAGCCGTCCTGTAATCCCATGCCGCCTATTCCAAGTAACCTGCCTGTGCCTCCTGCGCCTCTGCCCGTTCCGGGTCTGACACCTGTGTTGAGATAGGTTCCGTCTTGCTGTCTTATTCCTGCCGCTGTGCTGTTACCGGCGCCCCGGCCGCCTACTACAGGATTGCCTTGAGCCGCAAATGCTGTTACTGATGTTGCTCCGATTGCCATTACCATTGTTCCTATAGCTACTATTTTCTTAAATTTTGTCATATCAATGACCTCCTTATAATTTTTCAAAAATTATCTTTGCCATCTTCCACGTCTAAATGAACCTGTTCCAAACCCA
>CAYPQA010000014.1:0-2682 GCA_964412725.1 uncultured Eubacteriales bacterium | reverse complement strand
TCAACAGTGCGTGAACTTATTCTTTCGAATGCGTTAAGGTGATTTAAAGATGCATTTTTAAGATAACTGAAAACTGCAGCTATGTCCGAAGGCGGATTCTGCGACAAGAAGGTTTCATACATTGCAATATTATCCTTCTCTGCTGCAACACCGGTTTGAAGTGCGGCTACCAAACTTGATGAAGATGTAACAAGTGCTGCTGCATTATTAAAAGGTATTGCCACACCATACTTCTCAAACAAAGGCGTCAACATTGCTATATGGTAATCCTCGGCACGGATAATGTTAGAGAACGGCCTTTGAACTCCAAATGCTTGCATTGTAGATTCGTATACGGCCTTTGCCATATATTCATCTTGCATTGCATAAGTCAACATTTGCTCGTGTGTATAGCTCTGTGCAGGGGTTACTGCGCCGGAGCCGTAATTAGCCCCAAAAGCTGTAACTGATGAAACCGTTAATGTTAAAGCAACCAAGCAAGATGTCAAAATATTTTTCCTTCTCTTTGTCATGATAATGACCTCCTTTTTTATTGCAGTTCGTTCCTGCTATGGTTGAAATAATACGCTATACTTTTGTCAAAGCTGTGTTTTTTATTTTCTTTTTTTATGAAATTATAAGCTGAATGTAAACTTTGCACCTTCCCCTTCAACGCTTTCGGCAGTTAGGTTGATATTATGCCTGTCGGCTATTTGTTTTGCTATGGCAAGCCCCAGACCGGTACCGGTTTTGTTTTGTTCCGAACGTGATTTATAGAATCTGTCAAAAATGTAAGGTAAGTGTTCCTTTGATATACCTATGCCGTTGTCTTTTATATAAAGCTCTCTATCTTCAAGTACAACTTCCACAACGCTGTTTTCATCGGAAAATTTAATCGCATTGTCAAGAACAATCATAAACATTTGCCTAAGACGCCCATAATCCCCGACAATTTTACAGTTGTCGGTTTTTTTTGTTACTTTTAACTCTATGTTTTTTCTTTTTGCAAGCTGCTCAGCGCTTCTTGTAAAGTCGTTAATAATATCACATATTGAGATTTCAGTTTTTTCTATAACGAAATCGGGATTTTGCAGTCTTGATAAATCAAGCAAATCTCCAACAAGCCTTTGAAGGAATTTTGTTTCTGTAAGCATTTGAATATGATAGTCCTCAACTTTTTCAGGGTCTGTTATAACCTTCTCCACCAAGGCTTCAAGAGAACCGCGAATTACAGTTATAGGCGTGCGAAGCTCGTGAGAGATGTTTGCAACAAAATCGCGCCGCATTTGTTCAAGCTTTGCACTTTGGCGGCTTGCTGTATCCAAGCGTTCCGTCAAAACATCCAATGTGTTTGCAAGCTGTCCTATCTCGTCGTTTTGTTTAATATTATTTTGAGCCGTATAATCTCCGTTTGCTAAGCGCAATGCGGTAACCTTCATCTTGTTCAACGGCTTTGTGAATGAATAAGAAAAAGCTGTTGATAGAATTATGGAAATAATCAAGGCTGTTACAATGCTTATTCCTAGAATTATGAAACCTCTAAATACGGCTTCATTTGTGCCCTTTACCGGTGAATGAAGAAGCACGACACCAAGTACATCACCCGCCTCGGTTTTTATCGGTACACCTACAGTCAAGGTAAGCTCGGACAATATACTGCTAAAATCTTCGCTGAATTCTGTTTTGTCTGTAAAGATTTTGCTTATAAGCTGTTCTGCATTTTGTGGCAGTTCTGTAAAATCGTATTTGCCGCCCATCATACCTTGCCCATTACCGGGTGTTATAACGTTTAATTCCTTGTCCACAACCCAAACGTCGGTTCCGGCAATATCACCGATGAAGCGGATATAGGCTCCGTATCCACCCATTCCTGACATCATACCCATGCTGTTACCCTTTTCAATATATAATGAAAGGGTTGAAGCAATGGAATTTGCTCTGCTTTCAAGTTCTGTTTTATGGATATTTATGGTATAGTTCCTGAACAAAACCATAAAGACACAACCGATTATAGAAGAAAAAACCAGCAGTGCAACCGTAAAATTTATACTGAGCTTTAGAGCAATTTTTGTGGGAGATATTTTAATCATTTTTAAGAACCTCGAATTTATATCCAACGCCCCATATTGTTTTAATCTCCCAGGTAGGGTGACTGTATTCATCAAGCTTTGCACGAAGCCTTTTTATGTGGCTATCAACGGTACGGTTATCGCCGAAATAGTCATATCCCCAAAGTGAATTAAGAAGGTTGTCTCTTGAAAAAACTTTGGTTTTGTTAGTAGCAAGGGTCCAGAGAATCTCTATCTCTTTTTTTGTGAGAGACACAAAATTGTTGTCTACTGAAACAGTATAATCATCAAGATTAACGGTAAGGCTGTCATATTGCAAAATCTGAGAGACTTTCTCCTCACGCGTTATTCTGCGAAGAACAGCTTTAACCCTTGCAATAACCTCTCCGGGCGAAAATGGTTTAACAACATAATCGTCTGCACCTATCTCAAGTCCCATAATTTTTTCAAAATCTTCGCCTCTCGCTGTAACCATGATGATAGGCACGTTTGAGGTTTTACGAATTTCCCTGCACACCTCAAACCCATCCATTTTCGGCATCATAACATCAAGAAGAAGAATGTCAGGTTTTTCGGTTTCAAATTTTTCTATAGCGTCCACTCCGTCAAGCGCAACAATCGGCGAAAACCCTTC
>CAYPQA010000013.1:0-26897 GCA_964412725.1 uncultured Eubacteriales bacterium | reverse complement strand
TAAAGGCTTGAGTTGTTTTTCTTCTTTCATAACAAAACCTCCAATATTAATTTGATATCTAAATAATATCATAACAATATTAAACTGTCAATTAAATTTTTAGCTACTCGACGAATAGTGACACACTGTTGTCGCAGATGATCGGGTATAATAATAATCAAACAAAAAACGGAGGTTTTTATATGACAATCAAAGATATTGAGAAAAATTATGGTGTGTGCGGGCTTGTCTGTAGCCTTTGCAGTTGCAATGAAAATTGCGCTGGCTGTAGGTGCAAGGATGAAGATTGCGACATCAAGGCTTGCTGTACAAGAAAAGGGCTTGGTCATTGTTTTGAGTGTGCCGACTGGCCGTGCGAAAAAGACATGCACAAGGGTATACGTTTGCGGGCATTCAACTCTGTTGCCAGAGACGAGGGACTGCACAAATTAGCTGAATACCTATACACCAACTTTAACCGTGGGATTACATACCACAGAGCCGACAAATTACCCGGCGACTACGACAAGTGCAAAACCGAACAAGAAGTGATTGAACTGGTTAAGAACGGTAAGCCAAACCCGTATGATGTGTGCCCCACATATGAAAGCAAGAATTTCTTTTTAAGGCTGGTGTCGTCAGATGATGCTGAAGATCTGCTTGAGTGCTATAAGAGCCCTACCATAAGCGTACAGGCTAACTCAGAAAACTGTAATTTCGGTTATGGTTCTCAAACACCACAAGACATGCGGGACTGTATTCTACAGTGGCTCGAAGCATATAAAAACCGATGGTTTGTTCGTTTCAGCATCATAGATAGGCATCGAAACAAAGCTGTAGGAACTATTGAAATATTTTGTGATGACCGTAATGGTTACAGCGTATTGCGTGTTGACATTTCAGAAGATTATGAAACAGAGGAGCATCTAAACGAGCTATTTAACACGGCTGGTGCTTTCTTCTATGATTTCGGCTGCAAAAAAATAGTTACCAAAGCAATTCCCGAAGCCACCGCTCGGATAAGCGCGCTTGTTCATAATGGTTACACGCCATATCCCGCAAATGACGCTTGGGAACGTGAGGACTACTACATCAAATATAATGTTTAAATGTAAAATTAAATCATGCAAAATGACCTAAACACGATTTATTTCACCGCTATCAAATAGTTGATAAGCTTTTTGCTTGCTTTTCTCATCAATAGTATTCATACATTATCCTTCCTTGAGTCGAGATTGCGCTGTGTTTTTTATAATGCTCCATCCTTGCCAAACCCATCACCAAGCTTTATTGAATGAAGTATCCCTCCGGATGCCCAGCTCTCACGTTCATATTCATCAATAATTACCGTTACCCATTCAGGTTTAACTGACAGTACATCTACAGCTAGGTCGGTTACCTTTTCAACAAACTCCTGTTTCTGTTCCTCTGTTCTACCTTTAGCCATTTTAAGATTGATTATCGGCATCAAGTCAACCTCCTGTTATTACTTTATTTTTCTAAATATAGCATAAGTCCTACAAGAACACAACGATGCCTGTTTGTCCACATTGTTCTGTCAAAACCTTGCAACATTTAGAACAATTATCTCTTTTTTATGAGCAAGAATTATTGACGAATGTATAAGTCGTCTCAAAAAAATAACATGAAAAATGGGCTGTGGCAAAATTCAACTTTGCTACAGCCCATTTTGTTATAAAATGAAAATGTTAGATAAAAGTCTTTTCATGTTACGTATTCTTCCGTTTAAATTTGTTTCCAATATTGTTAAAAAGCTCATAGATAACCGGCACCAAAAGCAGTGTCACAAAGGTTGAGAAGGAAAGTCCGAATACAACAGAGGTTGCAAGACCTTCCATAAGCTCGGAGCCTGCGCTTTTGGTAAATAGCATTGGTACAAGTGCAAGTACAGTTGTGAGCGTGGACATAAGAATTGGGCGCAATCTAACCGGACCCGCTGTTGTGAGTGCTTCACGCAGACCCATACCGCGTTCACGTATAAGAAGGTTTGTATAGTCTATAAGCACGATAGCGTTGTTTATAACCACGCCCGAAAGCATAATCAACCCAAGGAACGAGGTTATGGTAAGGCTTTGGCCAAGGATTAAAACGCCGGTCAAACCGCCCGTCAGGGCTATAGGTATGCTGAACATAACTATAATCGGGTATACGAGCGATTCAAATTCTGCGGCCATAATCATGTATATGAGCAATAATGACATCATAAGCACGAACCCAAGATTCTCAAAGGTTTCAACCATCTGTTGAACGGAGCCGCTAAATTCGTATGAATAACCTGGCGGGAACTGATAGCTTTCAAGCTTCCCGGCTATGGCTTCCGAAACACCGTTTGTATCCTTTCCGTCTAGCGAACAGGTTACGGAAATATAGTTCTCAGAGTTTTCACGTAAAATCGACACGGGCAAATCCTGAACTTTTATATCTGCGAGCTCGTAAAGCGGTACTATGCCCGTCTGCGATGGTATAAGGAGGGTTTCAATATCGTTAAGATAATTTATCTGCCCCTTATCCTGTCGGATTCTCACGTCATATTCAATGCCGTTGTCCTTAATTGTTGTAACAACGTTGCCGGACACGGCCGTATTGATTATTGAAGCAATAGACGAGGCTGTTATACCAAACGCTGAGGCCTTTGTGCGGTCAACGCGTATCACGGCCTGCGGAGAGGCATTGTCCAGGGATGTTCTTGCATCCCTTGCGCCCTCCACAGTTGCCACAATATCCCTTATATCATTTGCAACCTCCGTGAGAAGTTCCATATCGTCGCCGTAAACATTAAGCTGTACACTACCAGACTGATACATTCCCAACGACGAGGCCATAGGCGAGACGCTTATATCAGCACCGGGCACAAGCTTGAGGTCTACATCTATCAGACGTGCTATTAAATCGGACGAGCGTTCCCTTTGTTCTTTGGGAAGCAGGTGAACAGTTAGCGTCGCCCTGTCCGGCGTGGAACCATTGAACGGGCCGCCTCCGCCGCCAACATTTATAAATGTCTCAGTTATCTCAGGATAGCGCCCGTCGTTGATGATATCCGAAACTTCAAAAGCTATCTGTTCCGTTTCGGAAAGGATTGACGACTGCGGCAACCTTATTGAAATAACAACGCCGCTTTCGTCTGTGTTGGGCATAAATTCCTGACCAACAAAGTTAAGCGACATGAAAGTTGCGGCAATGAATGCCGCAACCACAATTATTGTAATAAACTTATGATTAAGGCAAGCACCGAGCACATTTTTATAGAGTTTCTCCAATCCCGTAAAGCCGTGATTAACTATGTTCAATACGATGCTTATGGGATTTTTACTTTTGCTCATCTTTTCATTCTGTCTTTGTATCATCTCAGGACTTAACGCAAGCGATGCAACCATAGGCACGAACGTAAGAGAAACCGCAAGCGAAGAAATCAAAGAGAAAGCTATAGTCATAGACAACTCGTTAAAAATCTGTGCTGTAAGACCACCTGAAAATGTTATAGGAAGGAAAACTACAATAGTTGTAAGCGTGGACGCTGTAACCGAGGTTACAACCTCACGCGTGCCTTCGATGGCCGCAGTTATCCTGTCCAAACCTTCCTCAAGCTTACGAAATACGCTTTCAAGCACAACGATAGAGTTGTCAACAAGCATACCTATACCAAGCGACAATCCGCCCAAGGACATAACGTTAAGCGTTATCTTCGCATAGTACATAAGAGCAAAGGTTGCGATAATGGATATGGGCATAGCCGCACCCACTATCAAGGTTGTGCGCATATTCCTCAAAAACAGGAACAAAACTATAACAGCCAGCAAGCCTCCAAAGCCTGCAGAGTTTACAACCGTGTTAAGCGTGAAACGTATGAAGTCCGCGGGGTCTGTCATAACGTGAACGCTAACCTCGGGATAGTCCTCCTGAATACGTTTCATCTCAGCAAGCACAGCGTCCGATACATTAACCGTGTTTGCTGTGCTTTGCTTTTGTATATTCAAACTCACGCTGTTTGTACCGTTTATGTAGGAATGCGACTTATCCTCCAAATAGACATAAGACACCTTAGCTACATCACGCATATATATAACCGCACCACGCGGGGTTGTGAGAGGAAGGTTTTCAATCTCGTCCAAGCTCTCAAACTCACCCACAACGCGTAGAGATAAATCTTTTTTGCCCTGCCTTATACTACCGGCTGGGGTGTTACGGTTTTCTCCCATTAAAAGCTGTGCAATCTGACCCTCTGAAATTCCATAGCCGCGCAACTTATCCTGATCAAAAACCAAATTAACTTCCTTATCACGTCCGCCGCTTACGGTAACAGAAGCAACGCCCTCCTGTCTTTCAAAACGTTTTACAATCTTCTCGTCCACAAGGCGTTTTAATTCAACGATATCCATACTTTCAGAAGTTACGCCCAATTCAAACGAGTTCATTGAATTAACATTTATTTTCAAAACCATGGGCGTGTCCGCCGCGTCAGGTAGAAAGTCCTTTATCATGTCAACCTTTTCCCGCATGTCCAAGGCCGCATAGTCGATGTTCGTGTTGTCCTCAAACTCAAGCGTTATAATAGAACTTCCGTTAGACGATGTTGACGAGATGTTTTTAATTCCAGAAACCGTACCCAAAACACCCTCAAGCGGTATGGTTATAAGCTTTTCAACTTCCTCCGGTGCCGCACCCTCATATTTAGTGTAAACTACAGAGATCGGAATATTCATATTCGGGAGCATATCCAAATTAAGATTCATTATGGACATAACGCCGAAGACAATAACAACAAGTATGACCATGGTTGTAAGAATGGGACGTTTAACCGCAAGCTTCATTATCTTACCTCCAGAGGCACTTCATTTCTGACCAACAGCAAATCGCCGTCTGCAACATACTCCATGCCTTTAACAATAACCCTTGCGCCCTCTGAAAGCCCGCTTTTTATTTCAATGAATGCACCGTTGTCTATGCCTGTCTGAACAGGAACTTTTACGGCAACGCCGTTTTCCTCCACGAACACAAAGCGATCACTTTGGGTTTCAAGCACAGTATTTCGCGGAAGAACAATAGTATGTAGGCTTTCCTCGTTTATAAACCGTATTTCCGCAAACATACCCGGTTTAAGCGCATTATCCTCATTGTCAAGTTCAAGTTTGATCGGGAATGTACTGCTCTGATCTGCGGTTGGATTTATTGTTACAATTTTACCATAAAACTCACGGTCGGGCACGGCTCTCACAGATACTCGAACCAGGTCACCGATATTAAGCTTGTTAATTAAAAGCTCCGAAACCTTAACCTCAACGTTAACCTTATCAACCTGAACAATGGTATAAGCCGGGGCTTGTGATGACACGAACTCTCCAACACGCACATTTTTTGCGCTTATGACTCCGGCCATAGGTGCATACACGCTCATATCCTTCAACGATGACAATGCGACATCGCGCTGTGTCTCAAGTATTTGCTTTGCGGCCTTGGCTTGGTTTACACTTTGCTCGGCTGTCCGTATATTATCGTCTGTTATCCTTCCCTTTGTAAGCAGGAGACTTTCTTCGGCTTTGTCCTTTGCTGTCTTAGCCTGTGAAATTGCAAGGCTTGCTTGCTCATAAGTCAGCTTTGCCTGCTCATATCCAAGGCTTGCCTGTTCCTGTGTAACACTCGTTTGCTCTATTGCAAGATTTATTTGGTCAACAGCAACGCGCGCCTGCTCATAGGTGTTTTGTGCCTGCTCCATCGCTGCGCTCAACTGGTTCACAGCAAGCTCGGCTTTATCAAATTCGCTCTTTGTCGCAACTCCGCCCTCATACAGTTTCTTAACGTTGTCATAAATTTCCTTTGCGTTATCATATTGCAGATTTGCATTATCAACCTGTATACCCGCATTTTTAAGCTGAAGCTCGGCTGTTTCCAATTGCAGATTGTAGTTATTAATCTGATATTCCACTGAGTTCAGTTGCAATAATGCGTTGTCAACAGCAATCTGTGCAGAATTAAGTGAAACCTGTGCGTTTTCAACCTGTTTCTGTGCGTTTTCTATGTTTGTTTCAAGCTGTAGCAAGCTCGCCTCATACTGACCGCCCGTAACCGTGCTCACAGCATTTTCCGCGGTTTGTATGCTTGTTTCGGATTGGTTTATGCTTGCGTCAATCTGTTTAATCTGGTCATAGACGTCCTTTTCGTCAAGCTTAAATAAAAGCTTGCCTAATTGCACACGGTCGCCTATGTTTGCATACGTCTCCAAAACCTTCCCAGGCACCTTGCTTATGACAGCAATAGACTCCTTGGGCATAATCTGACCTATATAAGCCAGCTCTTTTGTTATTGAACCCCTGCCAACGATAGAAACGTTGACAGGGGTTTTGGGTTTTTGGGTTGCCTCGGCTTGCTGCTTAGGTGCAAAGGCGTCCTTCACGACATCACAGCCGGAAAGACTGAATGCAACTACCAAGCATAAACCAATATTTATTAACTTTTTCAACAAAAAACCTCCTAATGCTGCTAGATTTGTTTCATTTGTCACCTCTGAAAATCACTGACTTTTTCGTGTTAGCGTTGCTACACCGTAAGCAAAACTGTAAACTACGCGTTGTTGCTTACGGTAAAGCAACTACACGATAAAGTCAAAGCGCGATTTTAGAGGCTTCTATTTATATATTCTGAAATATCTGTTGTCTTTGCACCGTCACTGCGTCCGGTTATATTAAGCTTCATTCCGTCAAGCACAGCACTCAAGCGCTCAGCCTTATCAGCAAAGCCAATATGTGCTAAAAGCATAACAGCCGCACGCATAATGCTTTGCGGGTCTGCGTATATGTGACGTCCCTCAGAAACCATTCTCGGTGCCGAGCCATGTATAGCTTCAAACATAGCATATTGCTTGCCTATGTTCGCACTGCCTGCTGTGCCAACGCCGCCTTGGATTTCTGCGGCCTCATCTGTAAGGATGTCTCCATAAAGATTAGGCAAAACCAAAACCTGAAACTGACTGCGACGCTTTTCATCAATAAGCTTTGCTGTCATTATATCAATATACCATTCATCCGTTTCTATATCCGGATAATCCTTGGAAACATTTCTAAAAACCTCTAAAAATAATCCATCCGTAGTCTTTATAACATTAGCCTTGGTAACGGCACTCACACGCGTTTTTTTATTGCTCTTGGCATACTCGAATGCGGAGCGTATTATACGCTCTGAGCCTTCTCTTGTGGCTATAGTGAAGTCAACCGCAACCTCGTCAACCATAAAGCCCTTGCTGCCCACAGCATAAGCGCCCTCTGTATTCTCCCTGAAAAATGTCCAGTCAATGTTCTTATCTAAAACACGCACAGGTCTAACATTAGCAAACAAATCAAGCTCACGCCTCATAGCTACGTTTGCGCTCTCTATGTTCGGCATTCCGTCTCCGGCTTGAGGTGTGGTCGTCGGGCCTTTCAATATTACATTGCAGGACTTCAACTCCTCAAGAACATCCGGTGGAATCGCACAGCCTGCCTTAACACGGTTTTCAATGGTAAGTCCATCAATTGTTTTAAATGAAATCCTTCCGCTTGAAACCTCATCCTTAAGCAAATGCTTAAGCACGTCAGCCGCGGCTTGGGTTATAGACGGGCCTATTCCATCACCAAGTGCAATGCCTATAGTTATCTTCTCAAGCTTGGAAAAATCTATAAACTCCCCCTGTTTAATACGCTCCGAACGTTTAATTTGTTCAAGCAGCAAAGTCTCAAAACGCGCCTTAGCATTTTCAAAATCAACACAATTCATTAGTAATACCTCCGTTTATATTTTAAATTAATGTCTTAACATTATCAATGGGTAATCATGTAACTGCCGAAATACTCTCAGGGCTTAAGCCCAGCGAAACAATCTTTTGACAGCTTCAAGCTTTTCTTCCAGCTTACCAGCTTACCTTCTTATCTTTCTTCATCGATTATTCTTCCTATTGCATAAGTCATATTTTTGTAATCTCCTTTCTCAAAAACCTTTACTGCATATTCAATAAACCTTTTATCTTTAAATAACAGTTTAGATAAAATCACGTAACCAAGCATACACGCCTCGCTTATACTATAAGAACAAAAATTAAAATAACAGCAAAAAAACTCAAAAGCATACCAACGATAGCGTTAAAAGACAGCTCAAAATAAATGCCCTTCTTAATTCTTGGAATACGCACAAGAAATCTGGATATGAAATAACCGAGTACACAGAACAAAATCCAAATAAGGCTTTTTTGGATGTAACCCGTTACGGATATTTTAATTGAGAGGTCAAACAAGATGTTTAATAACTCCTCGCCCATAAGCCCTGTTATTAGACAGAGCGCGGATAAGAGAATAAGTACAAAGCTTTTTGAGAAACTTATCTTAGCCTTTTCGTTGCAATCCGGGTTATGAGATGAACCCGGTAGCATTAATATGAGCTTAGTAAAGGATATTGTTGTACCCAGATTAAGGATAAGTATTGAGAGGTCAGATAAAAAGCTTACCGTGCCCTTAGTTATAAAATATTTTGAAACGCTGCCGTTAAAGAACGGCGCACCTGTTATGCCCATAACACCACAGAATACAGCCACACCCACAATGGGTATGCGTTTGAACACGCCGTGGATATCAAACACATTGCCTGTTTTATAAACCTCTATAATAACTCCTGCGCAAAGGAATAAGAGCGACTTAAACAAAGCGTGATTAATAATGTGCAGTAACGCACCGCCATAAGCGTAATCGTTGTTCAAGCACACACCGGCTAGAATAAGCCCCATCTGCGAAACGGTATGGTACGCAAGAATAAGCTTAAGGTTGGATTGGGTTATAGCAAAGACAATACCGATTACCCCTGTGAGTATGGCAATGACAAAGAAAAAGCTGTCCATGTCAATGGTTGAGAAGAAAATGCCGCGCATACGGATAAACAAGTAAATTCCCAGCTTTACGTAAAGACCAGAGAGCACAGCAGAGATAACAGGCGGCGCGCCCGGCGTGCCGTGAGCCTTAGGCAACCACCACATAACAGGAGCCATAGCCGCCTTGAGTGAAATGCCTGTCATAACAAGAGCATAAGGCAGATACCAACCTTTAGGGTCATTGATAATGGCGGCTTCTATATCAAAAAGACTTAAAGCACCACATTTTTTGTAAATCATACCAATGCCAAACAGGAAAAACTGCATGCCGACGATATTTATCATAAGATACAAAAGACCGTCGTAAATCGAACGTTTTTCACGCTTAAACATGATAAGCGTTGCACATATTATTGTTGCAACCTCAATCGCAACAAAGATATTAAAGATGTCCGCAGAAGAAAAAACAATGATAATCAAAGCCTCAAGCGTACACATAAGGAAAACAAACATCTTACTTTGAGCATCGTCGGAGAGGGTGTATATGAGAGCGCATAAAAAAATAAGCGTTGTGAGCATAAGAAAGACTGAAGACGTCTTATCCAAATACAGGGTTATACCCAGAATGCCCTCACCGCCTGTAGTATAGCTTGCCGCACCATTACGAGAAATAGAGATAAATTTTATAACGGAATAAATTAAAAGACCTAACTGCAACGCAATAGCAGGCAAACGCGAAACCTTAAGCGGAAGTATGTAAAGCATGAGGGAGATTGCAATGGGTACAACGATGAAAAGAAATAGGCTCATTTACCCGCACCTCCGGAAGAAGGGTTTTCGTATTCCGCAATACGTTCACGCATAGCTTTTTTCCAGTTTGTCGTTCCATATTTATGATACATAGATATAAACATTGACAAGGATACAGCGGTCACAGCAACGCCGATAACAATAGCGGTTATCATAAGAGCCTGCACAACCGGATCGGCTGTGGTTGGGATGCTTTCGGGTGTTATTCCTATGGGCGGGGTTTGACCCTTTTGGTAGTTTATAGAAAGAAAAAACAAAATAAGCCCCGTTTCCATAATACCAAGAGATATAATGGTTTTTATTATATTACGGCGTGCGATAAGTCCATAGATACCGATGAAAAATAACAACATTCCGCAAATCTCAGGCAAATTGTACATTTTACTCCCCCCTATTTATGAACAAATAGAATATGATAACCAATCCCAGAAATACCTTTGCACCTATAAATGTGTTCATTAAGAGCATATAGGTTTCACGGTACGGGAGGAAAAAAGGGCGAAAAAGTATGAAGAACGTTATGCTTGTTATTATAAGCAGGTAAATAAGCTTTTCATATATGGCTAAGGGCGCGGTATCTGCAAGACGTTCCAAGCCGGCCATATGACGGCACATAAAAGCGGCCGCAAGCACAGCACCACCCTGAAAACCACCGCCCGGACTTAATGCTCCGTTAAAGATAACATAAACGCCAAAAATCAGAACAACAGGGAAGATCGTTCTCAAAACCTCGGACATAACCTCGGAATGTTTTGAATTACTAAACACGGCTGCACGTTTTATAACCCGCTCATGTGAGGAAAGGTTTGAAAATTGTACGACGGCTATAACGGATACAAGTAAAAGCAAGGACTCCAGCATAGTGTCAAAAATTCGATAATCAAGATAGATTTCTGTAACTAGGTTTAGCTTGGTTTCAGCTATGTATTTTTTGCTCAAAAGCGTTTGTACGTCACCTAACTTCAATGCGGCAATCCCAAAAACGCCCATAATCACAATAACAAAAATCATCATCAGGAATTGTCTTTTCCGGTCAGTCATTAAAATCCACCCCGGCTTCCTTCAAGGCTGCTTTGATTTCTTCGATTATATAGGATTTTTCGTCACCCACAATAACGGGCACGCCGCTTCGCACATCAATAATCAAGTCATAGGCGTGCTCTTTTTTTATGGCCTTAATGCTTTGATTGGATTTTATTAAAGACATCTCAAGTTCGTGCTCAAAGATAATGTTTTCTACTACGCAAACAATCTCCTTTGAAGGCTCGCAGCCGGTATAGAACAAATAAAAAAGGCGGTATTTCTTGACAGCAACCAAAAGAATTATGGTTGAAAGGGTACTACCAATTATGATTTCGGCCAAAGCAACATCCGGCGCGGCCAGGAGTATATAAGCAAGTGCAATTGTCATGGAGAAAGCGGATGAAAGGATAATCATCCGCCGCGCCTTAACCTCCATAACCAAAACAACTGCAAGGATAACCAGAACAACAAGGCAAATCTCAATCACCGGACTCCCTCCTCATAGGTTCGCTGTAGCCTGAAAACCAAGCTGAGCGCGTAATCTTATGAGAAGTAAGCGGATTAATGATAATGCAAAGAAGTATTAAGACAATAATCTTTAGGGTCAAGAACGTGAAACCCCCGATAATGCAAACGCCGATAGCAACGGACAGAAAACCCGCCGAATCAACAAAGGACGAAAGTAATACACGTTTATAGAAACTCAGGCGTGACATGCCTGCAACACCAAGGATTATGAATAAAATCCCCAAGATAATAAAAATCTCACCGATAAGCTTCATAAACCGCCACCGCCCTTTCTGCGCAAGAAAACCGCGATAAAATTCGTACCGATAAAACCCAACAAGCATACAGCAATGGCTGCGTCAAGAAAATAGTCGGGGTTCACACCCGTATCAGAGATGGAAAGAATAAGCATTGCAACGATAAGGAGCGTGGAGATAAGGTTAGCCCAAAGAAGTCTGTCCCATATGCTGGGGCCTTTAATCGTGAAGAAAACGCAAACAACAAGCACCAAACCAACCGCAATCAAGCTAATCTGAAGCATCAATACCCCCCCAATACGCTTTCAAATTCGGAAATTATAGGCAAGCCTTTGTACTTAACCGTAACTTCATCCGGTGCTAAAGCAAGCACAAGCAAGCCCTCGCCTGATAAATCAATCGTAAGGGTGCCCGGAGTAAGTGTAACAGAGTTAGCCAAAAGCATACGCTCGTATGGGCTTTTGATTTTTGTTTTAAGGTGAAAGGAATAAAGCGGTGTATCTTTTTTAAACATCTGAAACAAGACAACGAAAGCACTTTTATAAATAGAAAGAATAAGGAAAGCCATATACTTAATGAGGTTTAAAAGGCTTTGATTTTTATGACTACGCTCGGGAACAAAGAAGAATACAAGTCCGGCCATTAAAAACCCCGACGCGACAATAACCGCGTTAATTCGTGCATTAAACGAAATCCAACATAAAAAGACAAAAAGAAAACACAAGTACCGGTACAAGTTCGCTCCTCCCTCTTGACAAAAAATGGTTTTACTTTTATTATATCCAAACAGAGAGCATTAGGCAATAGAAAAATCAATTGATTTTTTTCCAAACTTTTTTTATAATGAGGTATCCTTTAAAAATGGGGGGTTCTATGGCCAGAGACAACACGGTCGTGTTTAAATCCAACAGTAAGGAAATAACCGTATTGCTTAATAAAGATGCAAGCTTTGAAAAAATTCTTGAATCTTTAAAGAAAAAGCTCTCGGAGGCAAAAACCTTCTTTGCCTCGGGTAAGCTGCCGCTTACGTTCAAAGGTCGTGATTTAACCGAAGAAGAAGAACTCATACTTATAAAAACCGTTTCAGAAGAAACGGGTGTTGACATAACTTACGTACGTATCGAGGGTAAACACAGACCGATTATCGAAGAACAAATCGAAGTGCCTATTGACTCTGCACTTAACATGACCACTTACCACAAAGGCTCTATACGTTCAGGTCAGACTTTAAAAAGCAAAGGTAGCGTTGTGATTATAGGTGACATTAACCCGGGCGGCGAGGTTACAGCCGCAGGCAATATAACCGTTCTGGGTTACTTATACGGCAAGGCACACGCAGGCTGTGACGGAAACTTAAAATGTTTCGTTTTCGCACTCAGGCTTTTGCCCATACAATTGCGCATAGCTGACGTTATAACCTACATCCCCAAAGAGCTTTCAAAATCCCAAAGGAAAAGCGCCGTGCCCTCCTACGCCTTTGTAGAAGATAACAGAATTTATATTGCACCTAGGTTATGAGTTTTTAAATATACAAATGTTTACCAAGGAGGTAAAAAATGTGTGAAGTAATCGTTGTTACATCAGGCAAGGGCGGTGTCGGAAAGACAACCACCTCCGCCAATTTGAGTACAGGTCTTGCCATTGCCGGCAAAAAGGTGTGCGTCGTTGACGCAGACATCGGCCTGCGTAATCTGGACGTTATAATGGGTCTTGAAAATCGCATTGTTTATGACCTGGTAGACGTTGTCGAGGGCAATTGTCGCCTTAAGCAGGCGCTTATCCGAGACAAACGCCTTACAAATCTTTACCTCCTTCCGGCTGCACAAACAAAGGATAAAAATGCCGTAACCCCTGAACAGATGCAAAAGCTTTGCGAAGGCTTAAGAGAAGAATTTGAATATGTTATTGTGGACTGTCCGGCAGGCATAGAGCAAGGGTTTAAAAATGCGATAGCCGGTGCGGACAGAGCAGTTGTTGTTACAACACCTGAGGTTTCTGCGGTTAGGGATGCGGACAGGATTATCGGCCTTCTCGAAGCGGGTGAACTTAAAAATCCCATGCTTATCTTAAACCGCATACGCGTTGATATGGTTAAGCGCGGAGATATGATGGCTCTTGAAGATGTTACGGAGATTTTGGGCATAGAGGTTTTGGGTATCGTACCCGACGACGAAACTATCGTTGTTTCCGCAAACAAGGGCGAACCCGCAGTCGGAAACGAAAATTCACGCGCCGGTCAAGCATTCAGAAATATAACCAAACGCATTCTTGGCGAAAACATACCCCTTATGGATATTGAGATTAAGGATGGTATACTGGATAAGATTATCAAATTTTTCCGGTTTGGAAATTAAAAAGGAAGTGGCTTATGGATTTATTGGGAATGTTTAACAGAAAGCCATCATCAAAAGACGTCGCCAAAGACAGGCTTAAGCTGGTTTTAATCCACGACAGAACTAATTGCTCCTCTCACATGTTGGAAATGATGAAAGCGGATATCCTTAAAGTCATTTCCAACTACTGTGACATAGATGTTGACGACTTGGACATTCAAATCACCCAAACACAGTCCGATCGTGACAACAACCAAAGCGTACCCGTACTGTACGCCAACATACCTATAAGAAATATCAGGAAGTCCTAAGAGCCTGTTTAATATCTCGCTTTTAGCGTAATTTCGAGATGATTATTTGATATGCAAGGAAACGCCGACGACGCATACTCGAAGAAAAGTCTGCTATATATTTGGAAATTATATTTCCTCATATATAGGAGGCGTTGACGTAGCAAAGCAAAAAATCAACCGATAGTACGTAAATTGGAGATATTAAACGGGCTCTAAGGGGTTGTCTTCTTTGACACCCCCTTTTTAAGCTAAGGAAGTGTTTGTTTGAGCAGAGATTACAAATCTTTTGATGTTTTTTTGTTTATTTTGGTATTGGGACTCTCAATTTTTGGAATAATTATAATAGGAAGCGCAACGGGTATCGCATCTGCGAGTACCTCTACCGAATTTGAAAAGCAAAAACTTTGGCTTATAAGCGGTCTCGTGCTTATGGGCTTTTCTGTGTTTATCGACTATAAAATTATATGCAAGTTCTTTATCCCGATATATTTGGCAGGGTTTTTGATGCTACTTGTTCTTATGTTTATGGGAATTCGTGACAGTGACCCGGTCACGCGTTGGCTTGAAATAGGCAGCTTTGTTATTCAGCCATCTGAATTTTTTAAAATAATTCTCATCATATTCTTTGCCGAACTTATTGAGCGCTATCACGAAAACCTTAATAAACCTCTGGTTCTTATCGCTATGCTTGCAGCTGTTGGCGTTCCAGTTGTTATGATTATGATTCAGCCATCCCTTTCCGCAGCCTTGGTCAATTTGGTTGTTGGGCTTTCTTTGATTTTTGTGGGAGGTTTAAACTTCCTTTATATTATATCCACTGTTGCTCTGCTTGTTCCGGCCGGTCTGTTTTTCTTCTTTGATGTACAAAGAGAAAGTCCTATATTGATTGACAAAATTCTAAACACATACCAAATAGGGCGTATTTTGACCTTCCTTAATCCGGATCCCACCTCGGACTCTTACTATCAAACTAACCAGGGCATCCGCGCAATAGGTTCCGGTGCACTATACGGAAAGGGTCTTTTTCAAGGTGCCATTATCCAAAACCGATACCTGCCCGCCGCTCACAACGACTTTATCTTTGCCGTTATAGGCGAGGAATTGGGATTTGTGGGTTGTATTACGGTTCTTTTCGTTATTTTGCTTATAATTGCAAAGTGCCTGCACATTGCCTTTAAAGCGGTTGATTTACGCGGAAAGCTGATCGCTTCAGGTGTTGCGGCACTTTTGTCATTTGAAACTATTGTAAACGTTGGCGTTTCTACAGGGCTTTTGCCCAATACCGGTATGCCGCTGCCTTTCATCAGCTATGGCGGCAGTGCCTGTTGGGTTCATATGATTGCGATTGGTCTTGTCCTTAATGTGGGGCTTGCACGTCAGAAATCTCTCTTTGAACCCAGAGGGCGCAAAACATAATTTTCTAAAAGCGAGGTGTTTAAATGAATATTGCATTTATTGCTCATGATAATAAGAAAAAACTTATGGAAAACCTTTGTATAGCCTATAGGCATATACTTGTAAAGCACAGCCTTTTCGCAACGGGCACAACAGGGCGTCTTATTGAAGAGGCTGCGGGACTTATGGTTCATAAATATTTGGCCGGTCACTTGGGCGGCGAACAACAACTGGGGACTCAGGTCGCACACAACGAAATCGACCTTGTTATCTTTTTGCGTGACCCCGTATCCTCAAAGCAGTACGAGCCGGACATCCATAGTGTGTTGCGCCTTTGTGACATACACAATATCCCGCTTGCATCAAATCTTGCAACCGCTGAGGTGCTTTTACTTGCGCTTGACCGCGGCGATCTTGACTGGCGTAATATCTTAAAATAAGGGGGTTTCTATGAATGAACAATTCTTTTCACACATATTTTCACTTGCAACGAAGAATAATCAGATTGAGTCTTCACTCTATTCTAAGTTTAATGTAAAGCGCGGCCTGCGCAATAGTGACGGAACCGGCGTTTTAGTTGGTCTTACCAATATAGGTGACGTTCACTCTTATATCATCGACGAGGGTGAAAAGGTTCCGATTGATGGTATATTGCGCTACCGCGGCATTGACGTTAGGCAATTTGTGAACGGATTTACGTCGCAGGGGCGTTTCGGTTACGAGGAGTGCGTATTCTTGCTTTTATTCGGCAAATTGCCTACACAAAGCGAGCTTTCGGATTTTTGCGCACTTCTCGGCGAATTTCGCGCGCTGCCTTTACGTTTCACAGAGGATATGATTCTAAAGGCACCAAGCAGAAATATTATGAACAAGATGGCAAGGGCTGTGCTTGCGTCTTATTCTTATGACGACGAACCGGATAATGACAGCCTTGATAACATACTCTTACAATGCATAATGAACATAGCGCGTTTTCCGTCTATGGCCGCATACGGTTTCCAAGCAAAGGCGCATTATCATGATAACAAGAGCCTTTTCTTGCACAGCCCGGACCCCGAGCTTGGTACAGCAGAAAATCTTTTACGTCTTATTCGTCCGGATAAGTGCTATACAAAGCAAGAGGCAGAGATGCTGGACTTGGCGCTTGTTCTGCATGCAGAGCATGGCGGCGGTAACAACTCTACCTTCGCTGTGCATCTTATAACCTCAACCGCAACAGATGTCTACTCTGCGCTTGCCGCGGGGTTAGGCTCTTTGAAGGGGCCGTTACACGGCGGCGCAAACTCAAAGGTTTTGCAAATGATGGATGACATAAAGACGAATGTGAAGGATTGGAGTAATAGGGCAGAAGTTGAGTCCTATCTCGAAAAGATAATCAATAAGCAAGCCTTCGACGGCACGGGGCTTATCTATGGTATGGGGCACGCCGTCTACACCGTTTCCGACCCCAGAACAGCCATGCTGAAAGAAAAGGCAATTTCACTTGCAAAAGAAAAGGGCGCAGAGCGTGAAAAAGAGCTTAACCTCTATATGCTTATTGAGGAACTTGTGCCTGATGTTTTTTACAAGATTAAGAAAAATGATAAAGTTATATGCGCAAACGTGGACTTTTATTCGGGCTTTGTTTACAGGATGTTGGACATACCCGAGGAACTCTACACGCCGCTTTTCGCGGTTGCTCGCGTTGCAGGCTGGTGCGCACACCTTATCGAAGAACGCATTAACGGCGGGCGTATCATCCGTCCCGCTTACAAGAGCGTGATAGGCAAGCAAGAGTATTCAGAAATATCAGAGCGTGATCTATAAATTTCTTGGAATATATAGACAGATAAAATTTTATTGGAGGCAATTTTGAGACAGCAAAGAAAAGACATAAGAAATGTAGCTATAATCGCACACGTTGACCACGGCAAGACAACGCTCGTGGATGAATTATTAAAGCAAAGTGGAACGTTTAGAAAGAATCAGGTTGTTGCCGAGCGCGTTATGGACAGTAATGACTTGGAACGTGAAAGAGGCATAACAATCTTGGCAAAGAATACAGCCGTCTACTATGAGGGCGTGAAGATTAATATTGTGGATACACCGGGGCATGCAGACTTTGGAGGCGAGGTTGAACGCGTTCTGAAGATGGTTAACGGTGTTGTCCTCGTTGTTGACGCATTTGAGGGGCCTATGCCTCAGACAAAATTTGTTCTTAAGAATGCAATGGATTTAAAACTGCCCGTTGTTGTCTGTATTAATAAGGTTGACAGACCCGAGGCGCGCGTCAAGGATGTTGTAGACGAGGTTTTGGAGTTGCTCATGGAACTCGACGCAACCGACGAGCAGTTAGACGCACCATTTATATACGCATCTGCAAAGATGGGTATTGCGTTCACGGAGATTAATGAAGAAGGCGCGGACATGCGCCCGCTTTTTGAAGCTATACTTGAATATATTCCCGCACCCGAGGGTGACCCCGAAGCGGAGGTTGCGGCACTTATAACAACCATTGACTATAGCGAATATGTAGGTAAGATAGGTATAGGTAAGGTTGAAAACGGAACGATACGTATAAATGATGAGCTTACGATTGTAAACATACATGACCCAGAGCGCAAGAAGAAGGTCAAGGTCAGTAAGCTTTACGAATTTGAAGGTCTGAACCGCACAGAGGTTACGGAATCTTCTTATGGTTCTATTGTTGCGATAAGTGGAGTTGAGGACATTCGTATTGGTGACACAATAGCATTCGGTGATAATCCTGAACCGTTGCCTTTCCATAAAATTTCAGAACCCACAATATCTATGTACTTCTCGGTAAACGACAGCCCATTCGCAGGTATGGAAGGAAAGTTTGTAACAAGCCGCCACCTTCGTAACAGGCTTTATAAAGAGCTCAACACAGACGTTAGCTTACGTGTCGAAGAAACAGACAGCACAGAGATTTTTAAGGTTTCCGGACGCGGCGAATTGCACCTGTCCGTGCTTATTGAAACAATGCGCCGTGAAGGTTTTGAGTTTCAGGTTTCAAGACCCGAGGTTTTGTATAAGGATATTGACGGCACTCTACACGAACCGCTTGAAAATGCTTTCATTGATGTCTCAGAGGAGTTTACCGGTGCGGTTATCGAAAAGCTTGGCGGTCGTAAAGGCGAGATAGTTGCGCTTACGCCATCGCATAGCGGTAACAACCGTCTTGTTTTCACAATCCCTTCACGCGGACTTATAGGCTATCGTTCCGAATTCCTCACAGACACAAAGGGAACGGGTATCTTGAACGTTGAATTTGCAGGATATATTCCGTTCAAGGGTGAACTGCCAAGACGTCCGCAAGGCTCACTTGTTGCATTTGAAACCGGTGATGCTACCGCTTACGGTCTTTACAACGCCGAAGAACGCGGTAATTTGTTTATCGCACCCGGCGCAAAGGTCTATGTGGGCATGGTTGTTGGACGTAATGCAAAAAATATGGATATAACCGTTAATGTCTGCAAGCGTAAACAGCTTACAAACATGCGCGCTTCAGGTTCGGATGACTCGTTGAAGCTGTCTCCACCCATAAATATGTCACTTGAGCAAAGCCTTGAATTTATAGCGGAGGATGAACTTTTAGAGGTTACACCGCAAACACTGCGCATAAGAAAAAAGATTTTGGATCCTAATCTTAGAGCAAAATCTTCAAGGAGCTAATTATGAAGATATTAGACTTTCATACACATGTATTCCCTGAAAATGTGGCTGCGAAGGTTGTTGCACAGCTTTTTGATTATTACGGCATACCGCTTCAAGGCAAGGGAACGATTGAGGACTTGAAGCTTTCGCTCACAGAGGCCGAGAATGATGTGCATCCCACAGGAAGTCTTACAGCCGCAGCCGTAACCTTTTCAACAGCCACGAAACCCACACAAGTTGAGGCAATCAACAACTTTGTCGCAAGCGTTGCAAACAATGAAAGTATATTTGGCTTTGGCACACTGCATCCCGAATATGGTGATATAGAGCAAGAGCTTGAACGCATAATAAGCCTTGGACTTAAAGGCCTTAAGTTCCATGCGGATTTCCAAGGCTTTGATATAGACTGTCCCGAGATGCTGCGCATATATAAGGCCGTTGATGAGCTTATGCTTAAAGGGCACAACTTGCCCATTATTTTGCATATCGGTGACGAAAAGACAGATCATTCGCACCCGCGCCGGCTTCATAATATAGCAGAGCGTTTCCCGCGGCTAACGTTAATCGCTGCGCATTTCGGTTGTTACAGTGTTTGGGATGATTATAAAATTCTTACAGGCAGCCATGTTTATCTTGATACGTCAAGCTCCTTCGGCCACATGCCCGAAGGTCTTGCCGAGCGCATCATAACCGAACACGGCACAGACAAAATCCTTTTTGCCACAGACTACCCTCTCATGAAGATCAGGGGCGAGCTTAAAAAGATTGATGATGTCTTTACAGCTTTGAAATTAACAGAACAAGAAAAAGAAAATATTTTATTCAGAAACGGGTACCGCATACTGGGTGTGTATTAGGTATTTTGGGAGTGAACCAACTTGGCAAAGGGTTTTGTGAAACAGGCCGCCTTTTTGGTTGCGGCCGGTTTTTTGGTACGCGTCATCGGCTTTCTCTACCGCTTGCCTATGACCGCCCTTATCGGTGACGAGGGTAACGGAATCTACGGTTCCGGTTACACCATATATAATTTTTTCCTCATCCTTTCCTCTGCAGGGCTTCCGGCCGCCATATCGAAGATGGTGTCGGAACGCCGTGCATTGGGACATTTTAAGGATGCTCATAGGGTTTTTCAGGTTTCTTTACTAACGGCAGGTATAACGGGTTTTTTCGCAGCCATATTGCTTGCCGTTTTTGCGCGTCCTTTAGCAGAATTTGTGAATAACCCTCTAAGCGTTTATTCTATATGGACGCTTAGCCCCACAGTTTTCATCGTTGCACTTTTATCCGTTTACCGCGGATATTTTCAAGGTTGTCAAAATACCATGCCAACTGCAATCTCGCAGATTTTCGAGCAGATATTCAACGGAATATTCAGCGTCTACCTTGCTTATATGTTTTTGAAGGACGAAGGACGTGTGGAGATGGGTGCGGCGGGAGGCACAGCCGGCACAGGCATTGGCGCATTTGTGGGACTTCTTTTTATAATAGGCATTTACTATCTCATAATGCCCGTTATGCGAAAGCGTATAAAAAGAGATAATAACGGTATAACCGAAACGGACGGTTCTATCGTTAAAGAACTTTTCTCAACCGCAATTCCTATAATAACCGGAACGGCTGTGTTCAGCTTAACGGGTATTATAGACCTTAAAATGGTTATGGAGCGTCTTTTGGCTGCGCAATTCTCGGAGTCTGAAGCGCTTTCGTTATTCGGCATGCTTACAGGCAAGTATGTAACACTCACAACATTACCGGTTGCTGTAACAACCGCGCTTGCCACAGCGGCGCTTCCGAACGTTGCCGCTTCCTTTGTAAAGAAAGAATATGCCTTGGTCGAGGAAAAAGTTAATCTTGCAATAAGGCTTGCCATGTTTGTTTCGATTCCCGCAACTGTGGGCATGTCTATTCTGGCGCGGCAAATCCTATATTTTCTTTTCCGCTCATACCCCAAAGGTCATTTGCTTATAACTGTAGGTGCAATAAGCGTTGTTTTTCTGGCAATAACTCAGATTGCAACAGGCCTGCTTCAAGGCATAGGCAAGGTTAAAATTCCCGTCATTGCCGCAATTTGCGGCGGGCTTGTGAAAATCCCGCTTAATTATGTACTCGTCTCAATACCTGAAATAAACGTTGTAGGTGCAGTTATAAGTACAATAGCCTGTTACATGGTTGCGGCCGCCATAGATTTCACAGTTCTAGTGAAGACACTTAAGATACGCATAGATTACACCAGCGCTTTCATCAAGCCACTTATTTCATCCGCAATTATGGGGCTGGTGTGTTTTGTCGTCTATTATATGATAAACCTGCTCTTCCCTGAGGAAGTTGTCGCATCTTCACCTTGGCTTATAAATGCGATTGGACTTTTTCTGTCTGTTGCCGCAGGTATATTATCTTATGCTGTTTCTATGCTTGCACTTAAGGGTTTCACAGACCAAGAGCTAAGATATATCCCAGGTGCAAAGAAACTTTTAAAGCTTTTGAAAAAATAGCATTTAAAATATAAATTTCGATAAGCCCTTGACTTTGACGTTACGTCATAGTGTACAATGTCTTGGATGGAGGTGAATGTGATGGAGTATTCAATCAACAAACTGTCAAAGATAGCGGGTGTTAGCGCGCGTACCCTACGATATTATGACCAGATAGGTCTTCTCAAGCCGGCAAGAATAAATTCATCAAAATACAGAATTTATGGAAAAACAGAAGTGGACGCACTTCAACAGATATTGTTTTTCCGAGAGCTGGGTTTTGCCCTTGAGGATATCAAAGACATTATAAATTCTCCTGATTTTGACAGAGAAAAAGTTCTATACAGCCATCTTGCCACCTTGGAAACAAAAAAGGCACAGCTTGAAATGCTGATTGCCAATGTAACTAAGACTATTGGAACTATGAAAGGGGCAACAACAATGACAGATAAAGAAAAATTTGAGGGATTTAAACAAAATCTAGTAGACGAAAATGAAGCCAAATATGGTGATGAAGTGCGAAAGAAGTATGGCAACGAGGCTGTTGAAGCTTCAAACCACAAGGTTAAAAATATGTCTCCTGAGCAATATGCTGAATCCGAGCGTCTGAGAATTGAAATTGATGAAACGCTAAAAGCGGCTATGGATAGCGGAGACCCTGCAAGCGAGCTTGCGCAAAAGGCCTGTGACCTGCATAGGTTGTGGCTTTGCCACTTTTGGGAAGATAGCACATACTCAAAAGAGGCACACATGGGGCTCACACAAATGTACTGCGACGACGAGCGCTTTAAGGCATACTATGAGAGAATTGCTCCGGGCTGTGCCGAATTTTTAAGGAGTGCCATGCGTATTTACACTGGATAATAAATATCAAAAAATAAAAAGCCGTTGGGTAAAATCCCCAACGGCTTTTTATTTTTTTGGATAATTCTTTGCAATTAGTAAATAATTATAAAAAATAACATTTGGGCGTTTCTAAAAATGCGAACCAGGCTCGCACAAGCGATGTGAGTAAACGCAATTTTCGCAATAAAACGATGGTTTTGCGCTTTTTTGCGGAAATGGAGTGAGGGGTTTTTAGAGGCGACCATTGGTAAGGAGTATATATGATTAGAATAAAATACAGGCTTTTAATAATGGTTTTGGTAATGATTTTATTGCAGTTACCTGTGCAGGTCATTTTACATGCGGAAGATATTGAAAAAACTCCTTCGGGAATACCTGTAAATGAGCTTGAAAACCGAATAGACAGCTTTATGCAGGAACAGATTGGTAACACCACCCCCGGTCTTGCAATTGCGGTTGTAAAGGACGGAAGGGTTGTGCTTATGAAGGGCTATGGGTATGCTGACTTAGAGAATAAAATACCCGTTGACCCTCAAAACACAGTGTTTGAATTTGCCTCAATAAGTAAGCTTTTTGTTTGGACGGCGGCGATGCAGCTTGTCGAACAAGGCAAGTTAAAGCTTGAGGATGACATCAAAAAGTATCTGCCTGAGGAATTTACCAAAAATCTTAAATACAAACAGGAAATAACAATGTACGACCTGATGAATCATACAGCCGGTTTCGAGCAACAACCATTTGATTGGCTGCCAATCTCGCCGGAGGCGGGTAATGTTCCTTTGGACAAAAGCCTGATCGAGCATCAGCCAAAGCAGGTTTACACCCCCAAAGAAGTTATTGCCTATTCCAATTACGGTGCTGCTCTTGCAGGGTATGTTGTTGAAAAAATCAGCGGCAAGGATTTTTATAGCTATGAAATGGATGAAATATTTAAGCCATTGGGAATGACCATGACTACAGGACATCCAACTTACTCCGACAGGCCTCAAGTCGTAGACACAAAGGCAAAGGGCTATGCAAAACTTCCAACCACAAACTTTATCCCAGGAATATGGTCTATCCTTTGGCATTATCCCGCAGGCTCGGTAAACGGTACGGTTGAGGATTTGAGTAAATTCCTTCTTGCACTTATGCCGGAGGCAAAGTCGCCGTTATTTAAGGAGCAAGACACGCTTAGTAAAATGCTTTCGCAGACCTACGCAATGGAGCAAACAATATCGTCAAATTCTCATGGCTTTTGGGAGTATGCAGGAAATGCAAAGGGCTATTGGCATCCCGGTAATACAGCCTGTTTTTCCAGTTTTTTTGCATTCGTTCCTGAGGAACGATTTGGCTTTGCAGTTTTGACTAACGAGGCTTATGCAATTGAGCCTACCTATGGACTTGCGAACCTTCTTATGGAAAGCGCACCCAAGCAAGAGGTTTCCAAAAATACGATGCCCTCAGCCAAGGATATAGCGGGATTGTATATGTACTCTATGCGCTCTCATACAGGTATTTTTGAGCCGGCAAGTTACCTGGCTAATATTGTAATTGTTGAAGCCCTAGACGAAAACACATTGAGCATTAAAAATGCAGAACAGGTTTCCACTTATGTTCAAAAAAGCCCAAATTACTACGAGCTTGAAAACACAGACAACTCCAAGATGCCATTCCTTCATCCACAGCTTTACGTTGAAATGTCCAACGGGGGCGTGAAAAGAATTTCAGGCGGGCATATTATGGACATCCTTCCGCTGCCCAAGACACGTTCGATTGCTTTCTTCTGGTCTAGCTTTATGTTTGCAATTGTTGCGGCTTTATTCTTTATTATAGGACTGCTTTTAATTATAATTAAAGGTGCTTGGAGAAAAATCCAACCCAAGGTTTTCTCAGCAGAACTCAAGCTGCAAAGCTTTTTTATAATAGCCTTGTTTACACTTGGCACATTAGTGGTTCTAAATAACTTTTACATTGTCATAAAAGCATTAGAAATCATCCCGCTTTTAACAGAGTTAAAGTCAAATATAATTATTAACTGGCTGTTGCTTTTACTTTTTATTGTAATCATAATTTTAAAGTTTGCCAAATTCCCTGATATTGAATCAACACAAACTCAAAGAGTAATACTTATTCTTGCGTTGATTATGCTTGCGTTAACTTTCTTTCTTTTGTTCAATTGGCATTTCTTCAACTTTTATGGCTCATTCAACCTTAAATCAGTTTTTTAACAAGACATCAGGAAATTCAAATAAGCTGTTGCAAAACTCCAAGCAGGGGATGCAACAGCTATTTTTTTGAAGAAAATTGACATTTAGATATTTTATAATTATAATTCCAGATGTTAAATCGAACTTACGTTAATTTAAGGAGAATTTATGAGTATACTTACAGTTAAAGACGTGACACATGGTTTTGGTTCAAGAACTATCTTAGAAAATGCATCATTTCGATTATTGAAAGGGGAACATATTGGTCTGGTTGGAGCAAATGGAGAAGGGAAAACAACGTTCCTAAATATAATAACCGGAAAATTAATGCCCGACTCTGGTTCAATTGAATGGTGCAAACGAATTACAACTGGTTATCTAGACCAATATTCAACACTTACTGCGGGGAAGACAATTCAAATGGTGTTGCAAGATGCCTTTTTGTATATGTATGAATTGGAAAGAGAAATGCTTTCAATTTATGAAAAGCTTGGAGAAACTTCGGAAGATGAAATGGAAAATCTACTTTCGGACGCTGGCGAGATACAAGCGCTCTTGGAACATTCGGGCTTTTATACACTTGATGTAAAAATATCCGAATGCGCAAATGGCCTTGGTTTAAATGAGATTGGACTAGACAAAGATGTTTCCGAATTAAGCGGAGGGCAACGCTCAAAAGTGCTTTTGGCAAAGCTTTTACTGGAGAACCCTATGATACTAATCTTAGACGAGCCGACTAACTTTTTAGATGAAAATCATATTGAGTGGCTGAAAAACTATCTACAAAATTACGAAAATGCTTTTATTCTGGTTTCACATGACATTCCATTTTTAAATTCTGTTGTAAACGTAATTTATCATACAGAAAATGCAACTCTTACAAGGTATAGTGGAACCTATGACCAATTTATGGAAATGTACCAGCTTAAAAAACGCCAGATTGAGCAAGCCTATGAAAGGCAACAAAAAGAAATTGAGAAATTAGAAGACTTCATAGCCCGAAACAAGGCCCGCGTTGCAACCGCAAATATGGCAAAAAGTCGTCAAAAAAAGCTCGATAATATGGATATTATCGAGCTTTCCCGTGAAAAAATAAAACCAACCTTCTATTTTACTCCAACCCGTGCCCCCGGAAAAATTATTATCGAAGCTAACTCGCTTGTCCTTGGCTATGATGAGCCTTTAACAAAACCTATGTCATTTATCTTGGAAAGAGGAGCTAAGGTTGCAATAAAAGGCGTAAATGGTTTGGGTAAAACAACATTGCTCAAAACCTTGCTTGGTAAAATTCCACCGATAAGCGGAGAAGTAAATGTTGATAGCTATGCAGAAGTTGGTTATTTTGAGCAAGAGGCAGCAGATTCTAAAAATACTGCACTTGAAGAAATTTGGAACGAGTATCCGAGCATGACAAATGCTGAGGTACGAGGTGCTCTCGCAAAATGCGGTCTGACAACCGACCACATAACCAGTCAAATGCGTGTGCTTTCCGGTGGTGAAAATGCAAAAGCACGTCTTTGCAAGCTTATGTTGAAAAGTGTAAACTTTCTTGTATTGGACGAGCCTACAAACCACCTTGATGTGTTTGCAAAGGAGGCTTTAAAGAAGGCGATAATCGACTTTAAAGGAACTGTTTTACTCGTATGCCACGAATCAGAATTTTATCAGGATGTAGTAACAGACATTTGGAATATAGAGGATTTTACAACAAAAATTGTTTAAAATCCTACATGTATGCCCACAAGCATCCATATTATAAATAACAATGTCCAACCGGCTAAAAATATCATCGAGTAAGGTAACATCATAGAAATAATTGTGCCCATTCCTGCGTTCTTTTTATATCTTTGAGTGAACACAATAATCATTGCAAAATAACTCATAAGAAGAGAAATCAAATTAGTAGAACTTCAGTTCTCATTTTACTACTTCACAGAACTATCCATTGTAGTAATAGATATTAGGCATATAATAGACTTCTCATCAGAGCCTTTAAACAATCTTGGACGAAACAAAAAAGATGTAAAAAACCGTTGGGGACAATCCCCAACGGTTTTTTATTCGTAGATAGAGGCATTTTTCAAAGATGTAGAAAAGTTATCGAACAATGCAATATTATATTTAGGTTTTAAATCATATAATTCAAGAATAATCTTCACAATAGCACCCAATGCTTGCCGTGCTTTTTCGTCTCCAAAAATATCAAAGTCCTCTTTTCCTCGACATATATTCTCAATAATATATAAAACAGGCTCAATTGCAGGGCGTTTACAAGCTGTTGCATAGAGCATT
>CAYPQA010000012.1:0-27508 GCA_964412725.1 uncultured Eubacteriales bacterium | reverse complement strand
TAGTCTTTTAATACATCAAAGCTTCCTTAACTTTCTGTTATGTAGTAAGATATAATAGTTTTTTAATTGTAAGGAAATAGTCATCACGCAATTAATTAGATAACAGAAACTAGTGCCATTGGGTTGATTAAAAATTTTAGCTATGAACTATAAAAAGTCAATTTTCTATATTGTTTTTTCAACAAAAAAGGCTTCTGCCAAGTTGGCAAAAGCCCTTTTTATGTGATTTTCCAGCACTACACGTTAAATCTAAACAAGACGACATCGCCGTCTTTCATTACATATTCTTTACCCTCTGAACGTACAAGCCCCTTATCCTTTGCAGAATTGTATGAACCCTGAGCCATAAGGTCGTCAAAGTTTACAATCTCGGCACGAATAAAACCTCTTTCAAAGTCGGAATGGATTTTACCCGCGGCTTGAGGCGCCTTCGTGCCTTTTTTTATTGTCCAAGCACGCACTTCTTTCGGGCCTGCTGTCAAGAAACTCATCAAGCCTAAAAGGTCGTAGCTTGCTTTTATAATCCTGTCAAGACCGCTCTCTTCAAGCCCAATATCCTTCAAAAACATAAGCTTTTCATCGTCGGGAAGTTGAATAATCTCCGCCTCAAGCTTTGCACAGATTGGGAAAACCATTGCGTTTTCAGTTTTTGCCCTTTCTTCGAGAGCCTTTACATAGTCGTTTGTAAGCTCGTTTTCGGAAACATTTGCGGCATAGATTACAGGCTTGGATGTAAGAAGATTGAAGCTGTTGAAAACCGCCGTGTCTTCATCCGTATCCAGACTAACCGCACGCGCACAGAGACCGTCGTTAAGAACCTTGACACATTCCTGCAAAAGCTCCAATTCGCGTTGGAAAGCTTTATCGGCTTTTGCGGACTTTGCAACCTTTGCAAGCCTTCTTTCACAGGTGTCAAGGTCTGCATAAATAAGCTCAAGATTTATCGTTTCAACGTCACGAATAGGGTCAACGGTGTTATCTACGTGGATTACGTTATCGTCGTCAAAACAACGCACAACATGCAGTATAGCATCAACCTCACGGATATGGGACAAAAACTGGTTGCCCAAGCCTTCGCCTTTAGACGCACCGCGTACAAGACCTGCTATATCCACAAACTCAATAACCGCTGGTATAACCTTTTCGGAATGGTAAAGCTCTTCAAGCTTTTTAAGGCGGAAGTCTGAAACCGGCACGATACCAACATTAGGGTCGATGGTACAGAAAGGATAATTAGCAGCTTCAGCCTCTGCCTTTGTAAGTGAATTAAACAACGTACTCTTGCCCACATTAGGCAAGCCTACAATTCCAAGCTTCATATGTTTCCTCCAATAAACTTACCGTTTTCGTAAAATAACTCATCATCGGCGTAGATTTGAGATTCCTCACGTAAATCGGCTATCAAATCCCAATGAATTGCGCTTTTGTTAACGCCCCCGGCTTCGGGCATCGCCGAGCCAAGAGCCATATGCATTGTGCCTCCGATTTTTTCATCAAATAATATGTTTCGTGTGAATTTGGTTATCCCATAGTTTGTCCCGATCGCAAATTCACCGAAGAACCGTGAACCTTCATCCGTGTCAAGCGTTGAAAGCAAGAAATCAAGCCCCTTATCAGCTGTCGCATTAACAACTTTACCGTCCTTAATCTCCAAGCGCACATTTTCAACAACATTATCCCTGTATATGCATGGGAATGAAAAACGAATATGTCCGTTAATATCGTTCTCGACAGGTGAAGTGAAAATCTCACCATCAGGAAAGTTCTCAAGGCCGCAACAATTAATCCACTTGCGCCCCTTAACATTCACGGTTAGGTCTATATCCTTCGACTTAACTTTTATAACACTCTTTTTATCAAGATACTCCACAAGTTTCTGTTGCTCTGCCGCAATGCGTTCCCATTCCTTAATAGGGTCTTCATGGTTTAGTAAGCCGGCGGAATAAACGAAATCTTCATATTCGTCAAGAGACATGGACGCCTCCTGTGCATCCGCATAGGTCGGAAACATAGTACCACACCAACGCAATTCTCCGCTTGCAGAACGATTAATGTAGATCTCGCGTAATTCTCTATTCGCACGAGCATTTAATTGCAAAAGATTAGGAGAGACAGAGCTTAAAGCCTTAAGACTCTTTGAACCCCAAGCAGAAATATACACATCTGTATCCTTTACACAACGCTCAAAGCTAGCATTGGGAACGCTGATAAGTTCCTCATTTCCTGAGCGATAGACAATCTCGCTTATGTCCTGCAATTCAACAATATAATTCACAAAGGCGCCTGCCTTAACAACTTCCCTTGCAACGGCAACAATAAAGGGAATGGCAACATCAGACCCGCTGATGTATACCTTATCCCCTTTTTTAACCCTTGTGGAATAATTAACTAAAACCTTGGCCAAACGTTCAAGCCTCTGGTCTCTCATAATATCCCTCCCGGATACGTTATTTAATTATATAGCCAAAATCTTTACAATCTCGTAAATACGGTTATCAAATTCACGCTTGTAATTAAGCGCCTCCTCTAAATCCATTGTCATATGCTTGCCATCCCTAAAGACAACAACCTTGTTGTATTGACCTTTTTCGATTTCCTCAACAGCAACAAAGCCCATTATCGAAGCATGCATGCGGTCAACAGCAGTTGGCGAGCCGCCACGTTGTAAGTGGCCAAGTATGGTTGCGCGGGATTCAATGCCTGTAACGTCTTGAATCTCTTTAGCTAAGGCCTCGCTCTTGCCGCTACCTTCTGCAACAACAATCAGGTTGTGAGTTTTGCCCTTTGAACGGTTTTCAATAATCTGCTGGATAACCCTTGCGGAGTCAATTTCAGGCTTTTCAGGTATTAAAAGTTCCTCGGCACCACCAACAAGACCGCACCAAGCCGCAATATAACCTGCATTACGCCCCATAACCTCAACAACGCTGCAGCGCTCATGTGATGAGGACGTGTCACGCAGTTTGTTGATAGCGTCCATACCTGTGTTTACGGCGGTGTCAAAACCAATAGTATATTCTGTACAGTCCAAGTCAAGGTCGATAGTTCCGGGGATACCTATAACGTTTACACCAAGCTTTGAAAGGGCAAGACCTCCGCTTAAAGAACCGTTACCGCCTATGATAATAAGTGCATCAAGTCCCAAAACCTTACAAACCTGTGCGGCCTTTTCTTGACCCTCAGGTTTCATCATCTGTGCACAGCGTGCTGTAAGCAGTATCGTTCCGCCTTTGTTAATTGTATCGGAAACGCTTCTTGGAGAGAGATCAACAATGTCCGCAGACAAAAGCCCTTCATAACCATGCCTTATACCTATAACCTTCATGCCCTTGTAAACTGCAGCCCTTACTACGGCTCTTATGGCCGTGTTCATTCCTGGGGCGTCACCGCCGCTTGTTAAAATGCCAATCTTCTTCTGTTTGGTGCCTGTCATATAATCCTCCTAAAGGTTAAATTATCAATTAAATATAAACAAAATAGTATATACAAATATAGTGGCATATGCTGCCAAAAATAACAAAAAGATGCCAAACCATGTGCATAAATCGCGGACGCTTGGCTCTGTAAAAAAATACGCCTATTGAATAAAATAAGCCTCCAATAGCAAGCAATATGACACCGGGCGTTGTAAGATGAGCCAAAAGAGGCTTTATGTCTATAACAACAGACCAGCCCATAAGCAAGTAAAGTACAAGCGAGAACTTGTGCCATTTGGCCAAGCTCACAGAATTTAGAACTATGCCTAAAATAGTCAAGGCAAGATTAAAACCCAACAAAATATAGCCTGTGAGTGAATTAAGAACAACAAGACAAAACGGAGCATACGAGCCAAGAATTAAAAGAAAGATAGAACAATGATCCAAGACTTGGAAAACACGTTTCGTTTTGTAATGCGTAAATGAATGATAAAGTGTTGACATAAGATAGAGTATAATAAGTGAGCCACTGTAAATAGAAGCAGCTACAACCCCTGCAACACTACCCATTGATTTCAAAATTAATAAAACCGTACCCGCAATAGCAAACGCAGCACCAAGACCATGGCTTATAGCATTTGCAATTTCCTCGGGCAAGGTTTGATTATTGAAACGGGAGACGTTTGTCAATAAAATCACCCCTCATTTTCCCAATTATGGTAGACGTCTTGTACATCATCCTCCTCATCAAGCAAGTCTAAAAGCTTACGCATTTTCTTTATATCATCCGGGTCTGTTAATGCAACATAGGTTTGAGGATGCATACCAACGTCCGCTTCAGACATGATAACGCCGGCCTTCTCCAATGTTTCTCTGACAGCCGAGAAGTCCTCGGGAGTGGTTTCAATAGAAACACCGTCCTCCTCGGGTATGAAGTCGGATGCACCGGCTTCAAGCGCCAAATTCATTAGTTCGTCCTCATCTTTTATATTTTCTCTTTCAATCAGGATAGTACCCTTTTCATCAAACATAAATGAAACGCAACCGGGTGTACCCATATTGCCGTCGCCCTTCGTAAAAGCATTGCGCACATTAGCCGCAGCACGATTTTTATTGTCTGTTAAAACCTTTACGATAACCGCAATGCCCTTAGGTCCATAACCCTCGTATACAGCATTTTCGTAATTGGTATCCTTCTCGCCTGATGCTTTCTTTATGGCCCTTTCAATTGTATCGTTTGGCATATTGTTGGCCTTGGCCTTATAATAAACGTCACGCAGTCGGCTGTTGGATGCGATATCCGCACCTCCGGCTTTAACAGCAACATGAATTTCACGTCCAAGCCGTGTAAATATCTTGCCTCTTGCGGCATCGGTTTTTTCTTTTTTATGTTTGATATTTGCAAATTTTGAATGACCTGACATATAGACCTCCGTATCTTTGTATCTTTGTCACATCTAAAATTTAAATCCACATTCGGGACAAAACTTTGCACTTCTCGCAATTTTATTTCCGCATTCTTGACAGAATTTTGTATCGTTTGAAGTCTGTGAAGGTTGTGATTGGTTAGCCATACCTTGTTGATTCTGCATATTGTTCATCATATTCATGCCCATACTCATCATAGCCATGTCCATTGCGGAACTACCCCCGCCGCCTTTGCCGATAGCATCAGCCATAGCCACCTGTTGAAGCTTAGACACATCGCTTATCATAGCCGCACCTGCGGCTTGGTCGATACGCTTTTGAATCTCCTCCGGATATGTTGCGGAAATGATGTTGAAATTTGTAACCGTTAAACCCAATTCAAGGATGTCCATATCCAAATCTGATTTGACCGCTTTTGAAATCTCAAGGGAGTATGCTGCAATGTGAGTAAGGTCTTGGCCTTCCTTTATCATGTATCTTAATAACAATGCATCAAGCCTTGACATTAAGCGTTCCTTTACAAAGTCTACATCAACTTGGTCTCGTATGCCCACAACCTTATCTATAAGCTTAACATAATCCGAAACCTTAAAGGTAACCGTACCCCTTGCGCGTACAGGTATGCCCCCCGGAAAGCCTGGTGTTGGCAGATTTATAGGCGACTTGGTTCCCCAGTTCACCAGAAATTCTTTTACATTCACAAAAAGAACCTCAGCTCTAAGCCCGCTATTGAAACCGAATTTAAAGCCCTTAAGTGTGCTCAAAAAAGGTACTATCTGTGTTTCAATATCATAGGTTCCCGCATCCTTAAATATACCCTCTATAACCCCATTTTGAAAAAAAATAGCATCTTGACCCGGTCGGATAATAAGCCTTGAACCTTTTTTAATCTCTTTATTCTTCCACTTCCAGAAGATGGTGTCTTCTCTCATTTCTTCCCATTCAATAACATTAGCTAATTGTCCGCTAAAAATTCCCACTATATATACCTCCGGAAATTAAAGTAGAATTCATTATAACATTTTCTTGTAAAAAATCAATTGAATTTTCAAAAATTACGTTTCCAAAAGTCTTAACAAATTTTCCTCGATTGCCGATAAACAGATAAGTATATGCAGAATAATTCTACATAATTATTCTTAGCATTATTCTATGGTTTAGAGCATTGACTTGCTCAGTAAGTCTTTGTTTTAAATGTTGTTCAATTTTTTCTTGGAGATTTATTCTAGGATTATTTTGATAGTTTCTACAAAGAATTTATTTAAAATCGGGAGGAGATATTATGACAGGTAGTTATTCAAATGTTATGAGGTTTACAGGAATGTCCGGCATAGACACAGAGTCTATGGTTAAGCAGATGATGAAAGCCGAAGGTATGAAACTGGATAGGCTTAAGGTACGTAGGGAGCTTACTTCTTGGAGACAGACGGCTTACAGAGAATCTGCAGACAAGCTTTCTAAATTCCAAAACCAATTTTTAAGCTTTTCTAACCCCGCAACAAATTTGCGTTCTCAAGCAGCGTTTGCTTCAAAGATTATAGAGGTTAAAAAAGGTGGCAATGAAACCGGAGAGATTGCTATAAGTGCATCAAGCAAGGCCGCTAACGGCACATATACCGTTAAGGTTAAACAGTTGGCCACCGGTGAAGCCTTTGAAGGTGCCAGGATACTTGACGGCAAACTGGATATGGACGGTACAATGGAACAGCTTGGAACGGGTGTTGCTAATGAATCTTATGTTTTTCAGGGTAATGGAAAAAGAATAACTATATCCGCAAACGCTAATACAAGTATCAGCGATTTTGTTAAGCAAGTTAATAAAGCCTTAAACGATACAGGTTCTAACGCAAGCTTTGGTTATAACGCTACAACGGGTAAATTTTCTATGACAGCCAACGGTACCGGCGAAATTGATGGGCGAGTTAATAAAGATATTTTTGTAGGACGTACATTTGATAACCTAATGTTTCGTTTTAAAATGACAGCATCTTCTGATAACCATTCCGGTTACCAGCTCCCCTCAACATTCAATATAAATGGTAATATGAGTCAGCTAGGTATTTCTTCCAATTTGCCAAAAACATTTACATTTGATGTTAATGGAACTAAGGTTAACGTTACAGCTGCACACAATACAACGGTTAATAGCTTTTTAACCAATATAAACCAACAATTAAACGCTTCCGGAGCAAATGCAAAGGTTGCATATAATAGCACTACAAACAGTTTCTCTATTACTGCCGATACCGGTGGTAGGCTTATTAATAAAAAGGCATTCGAAGGCTTGTATGGTTTTAATGACCTTGCAGATATATTTAAAGTTAATAGACTAGCCGATTCTACAGCCAAGGACTCTATAATTGAGATCAAAACACCTGGCGATTCGACACCAACAACCATAAAAAACGGCTCAAACAGATTCACTCTCGGAGAAATTAATTTCACACTTAACGAGGCAACAAACACAGAAATCAAAGTTGATATGAGAACCGACACAGATAAAACATTTGAAACTATCAAAACCTTTGTAAATGCTTATAATGAAATGATAGCTGCATTGAATAAAGAAACTGGAACAGCTAGACCAAGAAGCGGCTATAACTACTATGATCCACTGACAGAAGAGCAAAAATCTGCAATGAAAGAATCGGACATTAAGGCTTGGGAGGAAAAAGCCAAAACAGGTCTGCTTCACAGAGACAGCATAATTGATGGCATTACAAGCCAAATGCGTAGTTTCCTTTACCAATCTGTCGACACACCTACAGGCAAGATTAGTCTTATGAACCTTGGTATTACAACCACCAAAGAATATAAGGATAAGGGTAAACTGCAAATAGATGAGGAAAAACTTAGAAAGGCTATAGACGCAGACCCCGATGCTGTTATGGAGTTGTTTACAAAGTCATCGGATTATACCTATTTCGATAAAGAAAACAAGTCGAAGCGTATGGCATCCCAGGGCCTTTCAGAAAGGTTAAACGACATTATAACCGATGCAATCGGATCAACGGGTTCTATAACTGAGAAAGCCGGTCTTAAGGATCATGCTTTGTCTGATTTGCAAAGCGTTATTAGCAAAGATTTAAGGTCACAGGATAAAAGAATTAACGATATGATCAGATACTTGGCAAAGAAAGAAAATCACTATTATGAGATGTTTTCAAGAATGGAACAAGCTATAAACCAAAGTAACAGCCAGATGTCATCGCTTATGTCATCATTAGGTCAATAGTGTAAATTTGCGGAGGTTATTATGAACCATATAGAGTGTCTGGAGCAATACCTTGATATAACAAAAAGCTTTGAACTTACCGGCGATGATGACAATGATATGGAAAGTTATCTGGACATGGTTGCCTCGCGCAGTAACTTGATTAATCAAATCACCAGTCTTGAGCCTTTAGATTTAAAGGCTTTGGAAATTTCCGATCCCTCAGGCGCCAAAAGGTTAAAGGCACTTGCGGATGAGATAAAGCAAGTTTCGGACAATGCGGACGAAAAAGCAAAACAATTGCTACGTGCATTGCAAGGCCAAATAAAGGAAATTAACAGGAACCGTGTCGCTGCCAATGCATATAATCAACAATATATTCCCGCAGACGGAAGGATTTTTGATAAGCGGAATTAATGAAATGTTACCAAGTGGAGGTGATATTATGCAGGCAAGCGCAACTAACATGGAGTATAAGGACTATGCTCACAACGACGTATCAAGGCCACCTGAGTCCGGTCACGCTGTTGCCGAAAATGTAAAGGTAGAGAAGGCACCTGAGCCCTCACCTATGCAGAGTCGGGATATAAAGCTCCCCGTCTCTGAAGCCATGAAACGCATGTATGACCCTGATACAAATGAAATATTAGATAAGGCTATAGAATTAGCTAACAAGCATCTTAGCCAAACAAATAATGAGATTTTAAGAAGTGTTCACAAAAAGACAAATACAATCGTGATAAAAGTGATTGATAAAGAAACCAAAGAGACCGTCCGCGAATTTCCACCTGAGAAAAGGCTTGATGCCATTGCAAAGCTTTGGGAACTTGTCGGAATATTGGTGGACGAGGCCAGATAAATTAACGGAGGTAAATATGCCTGAAAATCCATATGCAAATTATGCTTTAAATAACCTATATACAGCCCCAAAAGAAGAATTAACTCTTATGCTTTACGAGGGGGCGCTCAAATTCGCAAACCAGGCCATTGATGCTTTAAAAAATAAAGATTTTGAAAAAGCTCATAGGTTAAATATTCGTGTGCAAGACATTATAAGAGAGCTTCAATTAACTTTGAAGCGTGATATGGAAGTTTCAAAAAACTTCTACCCACTTTACGATTATATGTTTTCACGGCTTCTGGACGCCAACATCAAAAAAGACGTGGCCATCCTTGAGGAGGTTCGTGACTTTTTAAGAGAGTTTCGTGACATGTGGAAAGAGGCTATGAAAATAGCTAGGGCAAATGCTCCTAAAAGTTAAAAAAATCCCGCTCATGTGAAATACATGGGCGGGATTTTTTAAGCTCCTTATGTCAAATCTAAAATCTTGTAACCTCTTTTTCCGGAATTTTTGGCTTCATATAGTGCGGAATCGGCCGCCATATATATGTCAGACAAACCGGTTTTTCCCATAACAATTGCTATGCCTATGCTTGCAGAAATCTCAACAATTACGCCATTTTTTTCATGCTTTTGAACAAGGATGTGACTTAGCTCCTCGCCGCGGTTTTTAACTGTATCAATATTTTTAACATTCTTCATAAGAACAATAAACTCATCTCCACCTATACGACCTATTATGTCTGTCTTACGAAATACATTTTTAAGCTTAGATGTTTGTTTTATTAATGCAATATCGCCTTCCTGATGCCCAAGAGTATCATTAAGCTTTTTGAAATTATCTAAATCTATAATAAATAATGCATTTACTTCATAATCATCTGTTTCAGAACCTAGATATTTGGATATAAGATTTTGTGCAGATACCTTATTATAAATCTCAGTCATTAAGTCCATTTCTGAGCGGTTTTTAACATCTTCAAATGCACGAACATCCGCATCTATATCGCTAAGTGTACCCACAATCTTTCTCGGCCTACCATTATTGTCATTAACCACAACCGCAGATGCACTGCACCAAACAAATTTATTAGCACTATTTTTAAACCTGAAACGAATATCATTAAAGCTTTCGCCTTTTAATATTTTTTTGTGCATATTAACAAAGGTTTCAGCGTCATCAAGGTGAACTTTTCCTTCAGATATTGCCTTTTGAGGGTCACTCACAAACGAAAAATCAGTATCAAATATTTCCTTGAAGTTTTCTGTTAATTCTATATCGTTTGTTTTCATATCCCATCCGAATACAACGCTTCCCGATTGCTTAGCAAGTGCAAAGAATGAATTTTGATTTAACATAACCTTATTAAATGATTGCCTTTGTGTGAATAAAAAATAGCCAAAAATTATAACCAAAACACATACCGATTTTATAAGAAAGGTAAGAGTAAATCTTACGCGTTCCAAAAGTGCATTATTAATCTCAGGTTTAGGCACAACCATGAGCATATACCAGTTATTTATTCCAAGAGGAACATAGTATGCGCAGTGAGTTTCATTAACAATATTATACTCTGTTATACCACTCTGCTTGTTTTTAATGTCATCCAGCAAAAGTTCGCTTGAAAAGCCGGGTGTATATTCAAGTTGAATCGAAGTTTCAAAAAAATTCTTGCCCAGAACACCATCTATCATATTGTAACCACGGTCATCAATAATTTGGTAATATCCGCTTGAATTATAAAAGTTAAAATCAAGGTCACTGGCTATATTTTCAGCATTAAGCGCAAACCTAAGTGCTGCAACGGGAACATCATTCTGCTTTATGGGTACAACAATATATATGAGTACATACCCGCCGCTCTCAATAACATTTGAAACAAAAGGCTCACCCCTTTTAATGTTGTCGATATATTCCACGCGGTTTAACTCGGATGTCATACCGCCCGGGGAATATGATGTACCATCTACAAAATCAACACTTACTCTATGAAATCCTTCAACGTCTGCAATTTCTTTTAAATATGACAACGTTTCTTCAGAGGCAAGGCTATTTATTCTTTTCAAGCCCACAGTTATAATCTCAGCAGTTTTAAGATATCCTAAGATTCGATTTTCAAATGAAGCTGCATTTAATACGGCCATATCTTTAAGACGGTTTTCAACCTCAGACCTTTGGTTATTTTCTATACTTGAAAAGAATTCAATCATAAATATAGAAATAAGCACAAAAAGAACGGCCATAATACATATGCCCGCAATAAAGGAATTATATTTAATTTTTCTATTCGACAGAAAGTCCCTTGCCATACACGTACACCGCCCGCTATTATTTTATCATGCCATTACTATATATGCAAGCCAAAAAATACAAATTCTATTGACACACCGCTGTTAAATGTTTATAATTCATCATAGTAGTTTTGGCAAATTTAACAAAATTTCGTGCTAACGAAAGGGGTTATAGGCCTTAGTATGATAGAGAAAAAGATGGATATCAGAAATCCTCGTAAATTAAAAATCGGTGATGTTCTGATTAAAAGCTTAAGCTTGGATAACGGTATGGTGTTAATTGGTCAAGGAACTGTTATAACGCAGGAGGAACTGGATTCTCTTGAGCGCATTGAAGAATGCCACTGTACAGTCATTCGCCAGATTTTCGATGAAGATGATGAGAATTTTCACAAAATTGAAGAAATCTACAACGAAGAGCTAGAGTCTATAAACCACCTTATGGAACGCATCGCTAATGACGTTACAGAGCTAACGCAGGAAGAGATTGTTTCCACATGTAAAGAGGTTTTGAAAAAGCGTGAGGTTTTTGCGCTAGATTATATGTATTACTTAAACAACGCCGAGGAGTATTTATCTGCACACTCGGCCGAGGTTATGGTGCTTTCATATGCAATTGCCAAAGACATGAGAAAGTCAGAGGATGAGGCTATGGAAATAGGTTTGGCTGGTTTCCTTCACGACGTTGGCTATTGCAACGTACCGGGTGACATAATGGCTAAAGATTGGAAAGCTACCGAAGAAGAAAAGAACATAAAACGGCGGCATACAAATTATGGTTTTGACATTCTTTGCAAAAACAATGAGCTTTCCGAGCTTGTTAAAGAAACAGCTTTAAAGCATCATGAACTCCCAAACGGTGAAGGATATCCGTTAGGTTTGGATTCAAACGCAATTCCTGAGTATGTGCGTATAGTTTCGCTTTCTAACCGTTACGCAAATTATACATCCCCTCGCCATAAACAAACCCAAATTGACCCTTTTACCGCGCTCAAAATTATCTGGGAGGAATATGGCAAGGAGTGGATTGCTGTCTTATGGTCTTTAACAAAAATTATCGCTTATCGTTTTTCGGGTTCGAGAATTGAAATTGAGGATTTGCGTTCGGGCCACCCAACGATTAAAACGGGAACCGTTGTTGTGACTCAAACCGCTTTTCTTAATTATATAGATCCAACTATCATTTTGGACGACAAGACTGAGGTTAAGCTCTTTCGAGAAAAGGGCATTCGGGTTATAAAGTTTATGCGTTAAAAAGCTGCCGCAAAGTCTGTTCTGGATTTTGCGGCAGTTTTTTATTTTTATAAGGAGATGGGATTATGAATACTGTATTAATAGAAACTTTGGCTTTAGACCTGCCTGGTTGCATTATTGCGCTTGCGCTGCATGAATACGTGCGCGCTGTGGTTGCAACAAAATTAGGTGACCCGTTGCCGAGGATGCGTGGGCGGCTTTCGCTTAACCCTCTTAAACATTTAGAGCCTATAGGCTTTTTCTGTATGGTTTTTTCTGGATTTGGCTGGGGCAATCCGGTGCCGACATCCACCGCATACTATAAGGATTATAAAAAATCTGTTTTGCTTACAAACGTCATCCCTATTCTTTCAAATTTTGTTCTTGGCATAACCATTGCCTTTTTATTTAATTTCTTTTACACGCCATATTATGAAGGCTTGTATGCAGGCATGGCAAAATGGGTTCAACGCATTATGTCATATTTCATTCCCACAATAGTAGCACGTATAGCTTTTTCCAATATACAAATTGCGCTTTTCAATCTTATACCCATCCATCCCTTATCCGGTGCAAGGATTCTGTCACTTTATGTGAGTCCAAACACAGCTGTAAAGTTATCCAACTTTGAAAAGCCTTTGCAAATGTTTTTAATAATAATGCTTTACTTGGGAGTTGTAAAAGCTATTATAACCCCGATAGCTCTAGCATTAATTAACATAATGAGCATATGATGGATGTTAATTTGGAGGTCTTTCAAGGCCCATACGAACTTTTATGTGCGCTCATAGAGAAAAATAAAATTGATATATACGATATACCAATAGCCATGCTCACAGACCAATACATCCAATATGTCTCGCACATGCTCACTTTGGATTTGGAATCTGTGAGCGAATTTTTGCTCATGACCGCAACGCTTTTAGAGATAAAGTCTCGGAGACTTCTTCCTCGAAATCCTATTAAAGAAGATGAAGAAAAGGACCCTGAATCCGAGCTTATACGTAAGCTTGAGGAATACAAGCTCTATAAAAAGGTTTCAGAATTTCTTAACGAAAAACAGGAATTTTCACAGGAACATTTCTACCACACACCAGAGCCTTTGCCACAAAAAAAATACACCGTCGCAGAATTAATGGACGGTGTAAGCTTAGAGGAATTGAAACGTATTTTTGATGATGTGATTAAAAGGCAGGAGAAGAAACCCAAACCCTTATCCAACATAACAGTAAGCCGTGAACGCTTCAGTCTGTCGGAAAAAATAGAATATGTTTATCTATTGCTTCAGAGACGTAAGAAGGTCTGCTTTTCAGACTTTTGCGCAGAGATAGAAACCAAGGAGGAGTTAATAACAACCTTCCTTGCCATACTTGAGCTTTTTCGTCAAAACAAAATATCCGTATCTCAAGAAAGTAATTTTGCAGAGTTATATCTGCACCCACTCAGTTGAAGTTAAAACCCAATCCCAAGGCCTTCATGTTGGATTCCATAAGAGCAGCTTTTGATTTTGGCACGCAATGCTCCATTGCATCTTTAAGGCTGTTTATGTCTGAAACGCCCATTTGTCTAAGCAATAAGCCAGCTATGATAACGTTCGCAAGCTTGGGCATGTTGTTTTCTGTGGCCATTTGGGTTGCGGGTATCTTTATAACCTTTGCATTTGTGGACGGCTCTCTTGTTATAAGGGAGCTGTCTAATATTATAAGACCGCTCTCTGGTACAGAACCTTCAAACTTATCCAGCGAAGGTGAGTTCATAACAACAAGTATGTCGGGGTTTTGGATAAGCGGGGAACCTATAGGCTCGTTTGATACGATAACACTGCAATTGGCTGTCCCGCCGCGCATTTCGGGGCCGTATGAGGGTAACCATGAAACTTCGTCGTTGTTAAGCATACCACAATATGCAAGAAATTTCCCCGCAAACAGTATGCCTTGGCCGCCAAAGCCTGCGAATAAAACCTCTGTTTTCTTATCTATCATTTTCCCGCCTCCACATCTTTATAAACTCCCAATGGATAATAAGGCAGCATATTATTTCTAAGCCAATCAAGACTTTCTACAGGTGAAAGACCCCAGTTCGTAGGACAGGTTGAAACAAGCTCAACAATAGTAAAACCCTTGCCCTCCGTCTGCATACGGAAGGCTTTTTTTATGGCCTTTTTAGCGCTGTTGATGTTTTTAACTGTGTCCAGGGACACGCGTTCAGCATATGCAACACCGTCAATTGTAGCCATCATCTCGCAAACCTTAAGAGGAAAACCCGCTGATTTTACGTCACGCCCGTATGGAGAGGTTTGGGTTATCTGGTTTGGAAGGGTTGTTGGTGCCATCTGTCCACCCGTCATTCCGTAGATTGCATTATTAATGAAGATAACGGTTATATTCTCTCCTCTTGCGGCGGCATGAATGGTTTCGGCTGTACCTATTGCGGCCAAGTCTCCGTCTCCTTGATATGTGAACACAACGGAATCCGGCAGAGAGCGTCTGACACCTGTTGCAACCGCGGGCGCACGTCCATGCGCGGCTTGAACCATGTCACAATTGAAATAATTATATGCAAAGACAGCGCAGCCAACCGGTGCAACACCGACGGCCTTATCTAAGACATTAAGCTCACAGAGGCTTTCGGCGACGAGCCTGTGCGCAATGCCATGGGTACAACCCGGGCAGTAATGGAAGGGCTTGTCTGTAAGTCCGTTCGTTCTCATGCGTTAACCTCCTTGATTTTATTCAAAACCTCCGCAGGCGAAGGCAACATACCGCCTGTGCGTCCTGTAAATGCAACCGGACGCTTGCATTTAATTGCAAGGCGTACATCATTTATCATCTGACCCATGGACAACTCAACACAAACAAAATGCTTAACCTTGTCTGCAAGTGCAAGCAATTGCTTGTTCGGGAACGGCCAAAGGGAAATTGGACGGAATAAACCCACTTTAATGCCTTCCTGACGTGCAAGATTAACCGCCGTTTTTGAAATACGAGCGGTTATGCCGTAAGCAACAACAATAATATCCGCATCTTCGGTAAGGTATTCTTCAAAACAAACTTCGTTATTTTCTATCATTTCATAACGCTTGAAGCGTTCGATATTCAAATTTTCAAGGACTTCCGGCTCTATGTAGAGAGAGTTCACAATCTGCCTTGCGCCACCCTTTGCCATACTGCCTACCGACCATGGCTTTTCGGGTTCTGACAATGCATCCGTATCCTTAAATACAACAGGCTCCATCATCTGTCCAAGTGCGCCATCGCCCAAGAGCATAACAGGGGTACGGTACTTGTCGGCTATCCCAAATGCATTCTGTGTGAGGTCAACCATTTCCTGAATATTTGAAGGTGCAAGCACGACCATATGAGCGTCACCATGACCTGCGCCCTTGGTGGCCATATTGTAATCAGCCTGTGAAGGTTGGATACCTCCAAGACCCGGGCCGCCTCTTTGGATATTAACAATAACCGCGGGAAGATCACAGCCTATAAGATAGCTTATACCCTCAGACTTAAGCGCAATACCTGGGCTTGAGCTTGATGTCATAACGCGTTTCCCGGCTGCGGCCGCACCAATAACCATATTAATTGCGGCAACTTCACTCTCGGCTTGAAGGAAGGTTCCGCCGATTTTCGGCATCCTTTTGGACATATATGCCGCAAGCTCTGTTTGCGGCGTGATTGGATAACCGAAGAAATGCCGACAGCCGGCTCTTATCGCGCTTTCCGCAATAGCCTCGTTACCCTTTAACAATGCTTTTTCAGACATGTTAAAACCTCCTTATCGAATACATATATCGGGGCATATGGTTTTACACATACCACATTCGTTGCATTTTTCAGCATCGCTTAACGAGGCGGGCTTGAAGCCCTTCACATTAAGCTTATCGGATACAACCAAAAGCTTTTTCGGGCAAGCTGTCAAGCAAAGCAAGCAACCCTTGCACGCATTTTCATCGATAGATACACTCATTTTGGCCCTCCTAAATATTTATTTTCTAATAAGAATAAAGGCTTTTTAAAAGACGCAGTTGAAATAACGGGTAGGTTCAGCATATCGGACACACGTTTTGCATATTCAAAGGAGTTTGTTATATCATCTTCGGTTGTAAGCTTTCCAAGGTTTGAGTTGTTTATTATATGTGTGAGTTTAAGACGTGAGGCTTGTTCAATTTCGTGCGCAATATCGCATATCAATTCAGGCGTGTCGGACAGAGGACGGTATTTATTTATCACAAGAAACATGTTAACAGGTCTTTCGCCAAGCCTTGTACGCAAAGCTCCTAAAACAACCGCACCCGCATCGTCACCGCCTACATCAACAAAAATCTCACCGTCAAAGTCTGCAATACGATTAATGTCTCCACCGAAGGATGGGATTTCTATGTTTGTGTTTGCATACGCAGAACCTACATATTCAATACCATGCTTTTGAAACAGCTCCACACAGTCTGATGTACCGAAGTATGGGTTTACAATATCAAGATTAATAACTAACACAGTCTTGTCGGGATTGGATTCTTTAAACTCAACGGCCATATTTGCAACAATCGTGCTTTTGCCGCTGCCGTAATGTCCAACGAAGATATTAACCACGTTTGTCCTCTTCTCTGATTTGTTTACGTTTTATCTTGCCGCCTATTGTTTTCGGAAGCTCGTCTACGAATTCTATAATACGCGGATATTTATAAGGTGCAGTTACATGCTTGACATGCTCCTGCAATTCCTTGATTAATTCATTTGAAGGCTTGTAACCTCTCGCAAGAATTATTGTAGCTTTAACCACTTGTCCGCGTACCGGGTCGTCTGCACCGGTTATCGCACATTCTACAACCGAAGGATGTGTGAGTAATGCGCTTTCAACCTCAAACGGGCCGATGCGATAGCCCGAACACTTTATAACATCATCCGAACGTCCAACGAACCAGTAATAACCATCGCTGTCACGCCATGCAACGTCGCCAGTGTTATAAAATTCGCCACCCAATGCAGTTTTGGTAAGTCCGTCATCATGTTCATAGTGTGTAAATAATCCAATAGGTCTTGATTTGAGCGAAACAGCAATCTCACCCTCTTCGCCGTCCTCACAGATATTGCCGTCTGCATCAAGCAGAGAAATATTATACAATGGTGAAGGTTTGCCCGTTGAGCCAGGTTTAGGTTCAAACCATTTAAAGTTTGCAAGCATAACCGTGGATTCGGATTGACCAAAGCCTTCGGTAAGTCTTATGCCTGTTGCGTCAAGCCATTTCTTGTAAACCTCGGGGTTTAAAGGCTCGCCCGCTATAGCACAGTGCTTTATACTTGAAAGGTCAAATTTTGATAGATCCTCCTGCAACATAAACCTAAACATTGTGGGCGGTGCGCAGAAGGTTGTGATTTTATAATGAGAGATTTTTTCCAAAAGTTTAAGCGGTACAAATTTATCCATATCATAGGCAAAGATAGCCGCACCGCATAACCATTGACCATAAATCTTGCCCCAACCAAATTTGGCCCAGCCTGAGTCTGAAACACTCATATGAAGTGTGTTCTCTTGTACGCATTGCCAATATTTAGCAGTAACTATGTGCCCAAGAGGATAACTAAAATTGTGGCTTACCATTTTTGGCATGCCTGTCGTACCGGAAGTAAAGTATGTAAGAAAAGTGTCGGTTACATGATTTATTTCATCGGGCACAAAATGCTCGTCTTCATTTTCTATCTCTTTGAAAAACTCGAAAAAGCCATCGCGTTCACCGCCTATGATAAGCTTTTTAATTGGCGAGTCAATTTCATTTTCGGCAAGCTCAATTTGTTCGCATACATAATCGTCGTTTACAGCCGCAATAAGCTTTACCGAAGCCGCATTAACGCGGTATTTAATATCCTTTGAAGTAAGCTGGATTGAGCCCGGAATAAGAACCGCTCCCAATTTATGGATAGCTGTTGCCAAAATCCAGTATTCATAACGGCGGCGCAGTATGAGCATAACAACATCGCCCTTTTTAATACTGCTCCTCTTTAGCATATTAGCCGTCTTATTAGAAAGACGGCTAATATCTTTAAAGGTGAATATTTTTTCGTTACCGTTATCGTCGCACCAAACCAGAGCAATCTTCTTTTCATCCTCGTTAGCCCAAGCATCTACAACATCAAAGCCGAAATTGAAATCTTCGGGTACATTGACCTTGTAGTTGTTAAAAAAATCCTCATATGAGGAAAACTCGGTTCGAGGAAGGTATCTTTCAATCATATTACACCTCATTCACAAATAACAGTCACAAATTTTGCAGACCCGTCAACGGCACGCTGACCGTGAGGGTGAGTGGGGTTAAAATAAATTGAGTCACCCTTTTCAAGCAGAAACTCTTTGTCATCGAATGTTACAATAATCTTGCCTTCCAAAACAAGGTTAAATTCCTGACCCTTGTGAGTTACAAGCTTAGGCATTTCGTTTGATTCTGACAAGCTTACCAAGAGCGGCTGCATAATCTTATGATTATATCGGAAAGCCAAATCCTGAAAATCATAGCCCGGAAAACGTTCAATCTCCAAGCCTTTGCCATACTTTACAACCTGATAAGTGTTAAGCTTTGCATCTGTGCCTGTAAGAATTTCATTGAAATCAACATTAAAAATCTTTGACAGTTCATAAATAACGCTTATAGGTATATTATGACCATTAAGCTCATATTCCGCATACACGGAAGGTTCGATATCCAGCCGAGCCGCCATTTCATCTTGTTCGAGCCCGACGGATTCACGCAAAAAGGATATTCGTGCGCCCAATTCTTGGAAGTTTTTCATAAAAAATCACTCCTCAAAATCGTTCACAGCGTCCTTAATCATTTCCTTTAAAAGGTTCTTATCGAAACGTCCAGGAGTGATCTCTATATTCAAATCCTCAAGGTCGTCATAATCAAAGGAATATTGTGCAGAAAAAGGGGATGCAAGGTCGCCGTCAAAATTAATTTCTCCCTCGATTTCCCATACGTCATCATTTTTATCAACGCTTAATATAACAACGTCGCTGATACCAACCATAATTTATTTGTTTCCCCCTTAATATATTTGTCGAATTTCCACATCAGGTTGTAATGATAATATATGTTTAACCCATTGTCAATAAGGTATTCAATAATTCTTTTTCCATTTCTTCCTTTTTACAGACAGCTTTATGCAATATAGGTTTTTTGCTTATGTTGGATATCTGTTCGGGTATAGGCGTTTTTGTTATTTCGGACAATGCGCTAAGACTGTCTGAATCGGTCGTGTTACCAAGTGTATTATTTTGACCAAGAGCTGCCACTACAGTTTTTGCAAATTTATAGGGGCTGGCTGTTGAGAGGATTATTGTCCTTGTTTCATCGCCGGTTTGTTTCTTGTAGTTCTGGTATGCATAAAGCGCAACTGCCGTGTGTGTGTCTATGCAGTAACCTGTTTTGTTGAAATGCTCTCGTATTGTATCAAGGGTTTGGGTCTCCGTTGCAAACTCCCCCACAAAGTCTGCAAGCGCGGCGTCATAAGTATAGCGTCCCTGTGCGCTTAGACTGTTCATAAGTGACTTTGTTTTTTCAAAATCAAGATTGCCAGAGTACAGCAGGCGTTCAAGGTTACTTGAAATGAGTATATCCATAGATGGTGATACGGTCGTAACAAAGGCTCTGTTAATATCGTAAACCTTTGTGTTGAAAAAGTCGTAAAGTACCTTGTTGTCATTTGATGCACAGATAAGCTTGTTTATTGGCAAACCCATTTCTTTTGCATAGAAACCAGCCAGTATGTTTCCGAAGTTACCGGTTGGCACAGAAAAGTTTACTGCCGTGCCCACAGGCAAATCCTCATTCTTAAGCATACTGAAATACGAATAAAAATAGTACACAATTTGAGGAACGAGACGTCCAACGTTGATGGAGTTTGCACTGGACAGTATAATTCCCATATCAAACAGCTTATCATTTAAACTGCTGTCTCTGAACATTTTTTTAACGCCGCTTTGCGCTTCATCGAAATTGCCCTTTATTCCTATAACAGATGTGTTTGAACCCTCTTGTGTAACCATTTGAAGGCGTTGTATATCCGAGACGCCATCGGATGGATAGTAGACGCAAACACGAGTTCCTTCAACATCACAGAACGCCTCAAGCGCAGCCTTGCCCGTATCACCGCTTGTTGCAGTAAGGATAAGCACATCCTTATCAACTCCGCAAAGCTTAATGGACATCTTCAAAAGATATGGCAACAGTGAAAGTGCAACATCTTTGAATGCAAGCGTCTTGCCATGGAAAAGCTCACAAAAATATTCACCCTTCTTAACGGTCGGCGCAACATCAGCCGTGTCAAACGTGCTATAGGCTTTGTCTATAGCATCCTTTAATTCTGCTTCATCAAATTCATCAAAGTAAAGACTTATAATCCGAAACGCGAGCTCCTTGTAGCTTAAGCTTGACAGCGATGCAAGCGATATGGGATTCGTGGGATTTGTACTGAGCTTTGGCAGCACAGATGGTACAAACAAACCGCCATCCGAAGCCAAACCTTGAAGAATTGCACGAGGAGATGTAACCATTTCCCCGCCCCTTGTGCTTATATAGTTCATAAAACCTCCTTGGAAATTTTCTAAGATTTATTCCTTGTGTTATACCAAAAATAAGTCCATATGTCAAATCAAAATCAAGTTTTTTTAACAAATAAAAAAGCGGGCAATGCTTTATCTAAAAAGATAAGAGCTTTGACCGCAATATGGAACAGTTATGTTTGGAAGAATGGAATAGAAACAGGCTTTGTGTACCTGTTAAAAAACCACTCTTAAAAAGAAAGAGTCGATAAAAGTGATTTTACTCACAAATTATCGGCTCTGCGTCTTAGCGTCTGGCTCTTTGATAACTGATATATTTAATTGTTTGGCATTTATTAAGCTTTTCTTCTTGCACTTAGGGCATAACAAGGGGTAATTTTCAAGGATTGTATCGCCGCTTATTTTTGTCCGGGATTTACTCTTGCAATGTGGGCACAATATCCATTCAGCTTTAATCTTAATCCCTACTGTCCATTTTATATTACTTATTCTGAGTTTCGCTTTGCTTAGACAAGAGCTTTGCAAACAGCATAGCAAAAATCGGGAAAACAACAGCGACAAGCATAGCAAGACGCAACACAAGCTGTTCTAAGATAATAGATAAATTTGCCTGTATTGCTTGACCGTAATCTGCTATAACCCCTGTCAGCCACGGATCCACAGACGTTCCTATGTCACCGCCCCCCCGCAAACTGTTGACTTATAAGATGTATTCTTCATTCCGTTACCTCAAAGAGAAGCTGTCTTGCCAACTCAAGCAAGCCTTCACGATACAACAAATGGTAGTCATCGCAAATTTCAATTTGTGGCAAGGCGGCTGTCGGCAAATAAGAACAGCACGCTTTTTCAAGCTCGCTCTTGCTTTTGGGAGCAAATTCATTATCCAACACAACAATTTTTTGTGGATTAACCACAGCACAAATGCAAGCAATCAACCTTGCAGTATAGTCGGTTAAGTCTGTATTTTCAAAAGCGGTTTCAGCAATTTGCTGAAGATTTGTATTGTCATAAACGGGCAGATAACCAACCTCTCCGGCAAAACCGCTAAAGCCCTTTAGGATATTTCCACTGAGCATTGTACAGCAACCGGGAACGTCTGCGGTTAGAATGATAACTGCAAGGTTTTTGTCGTTTTGATATTCCGTTTGTAAGCTGATGCCTTGCATAAATATATACATATCGCGTTCTACAATAACAGGCAGCGAAAACTTGCTCTTAAAATGCTCTGTAATATCTAACCCTCTTAGCTCATCATAGTGGTTGATGTAAGTGATTTTACCGTCTACAACCCCTGCCGGAACGCCGATTGAAATTGCCTTGATGTTAGGGTATTCTGCTAAATTCTCAGCAATAATTTGCTCTAAGGTGCAAACATAGCCCTTGTTGTCAAGCGAGTGTTCTTTCAGCAATAATATCTTTTTTGCCGTGTTCCCTATCACAGCGGTAAACTTTTCATATTGAAAATAGACTGACAGAGTAAATGCAAAATCGGGATTAAGCCTGTAAACTGCGGCTTTTCTGCCGTTGGTTGGTAGCGTTTTTCCTGTTTGTGTAATCTGCCTGCCTTGCTCTAAATCGTCAACAATTTTGCTCACCGTGGGAAATGTGAGAGTGGTTATATCTGCAAGGCTTCGTTTTGTAAATTCGGTATTCTTTAGTATCTCTGCAAGAACGGTATTTTGGTTAGCGGATTTAATAATATTAACGGAATTAGTTGTATTCATAACCACAACTACACCCCGTTTCACGGACAAATTTTCTTATCTTGACACGTTCGTCCAACATTCTGTTATCCATAACAAAATCATTTTCATCGCTGATGTGCCAGTACGCATAAACTCTTGACAATTCAGTGGCTATCTCATAAAAACTAAGACCATTGTTACTATCCACAAGGTAAAGTCCTGACGGCTGATTTTCAAGGATTTCGCAAATTGCTGGGGCGGTATCCCGCATAAAGGAGCAAGCAGGAAACCAATTGCGGCTTGCTTTGATAACTCCGTTTTTCTGCATTTCCTTACAGAGATAATTCACCATATCGGTAGACCCTGTGCCGTATCCTATCTGCCAACCTATCCTTGCAATATAACTGTTCTTGTTAGCCGTGAGTATTCTTTGCTCGCTCTCGTATTTGTATCTTGCATACTCAGATATTCCGCATACAGGAGTGTCTATGGTTACAGGATATTTTACAAAATCGCTCCAAACAGACACCGAGCTTGTATATAGAAATTTGATGCCACTATAAAAAGCGATTTTCGCCAAAAGTTCGGATATTTCAACAGGAGCTAAACTCAAATGTAGTATTAAATCAGTTTTGCAGTCTGCAATAAACCTTTTGATTTTAGACTCGTCATTAACCGTCAGACCTTGTAAATCCCAGTTTATCACCTTGTATCCAAGCTGCTGATAGTGTTTGATAAAATGAGGTGCGACAGTTCCACACACCCCTGTAATAATTATGTTCATCAAATTCACTCCCCGCTTCTTATATCTGTCACCGTTTTTTGCAAGAGCGAAAAGTGTTCAAAGCTCATTTCTCCGCCGTCACCAAGCGGCGATTGAGCAACAATACCAACCTTTATGCACTCGCTCATCGGTATATATGTCAGCCGTGCCATAAGGAATTTTTCGCCATCAGTGGAGTAATGAATGGCAAAGATATTACCCTTTCGTGACAACCTTAGCCATACCGTGTTGTCATCAATGTTCACACCATTTGCATCGTCAGATTTGCCGTTGGTCATAACGGTAACAACCGCTTTTGTGCCTAAATCAGTGTACTCAAAGCAAGCCTTAGCCCACTTTTTTTCATCATCAAACGCAAACAACACACAGGCATCATAAGTGCTGACAAAGCTATGACTTACCTTTGCTTGCATTACAAAATCACCGCTTACATCTTGATAAACAAATGGGGCGTTTGTGGTGGTTTCATCGGTTTCGGGATTGACGAAATAGTCTGTTTTCGGCAGAGCCGTTACAATAAACCTGTCGTTTTCTGCGCGGTATGTGGCGTTGTTGCTTGTCTTAAAGCTGTTCATACTTATACATCTCCTATAATTAAATAAGTTATTAAAACTGTTTTAATTATATAATGCTTTTGTAGATTTGTAAAGAGAGTATAGAAAAAAGTATATTTATAGTGAATGTGATTGCACCACATGTTCAACGAAATATTTGTGTTTTCTAAAACAAGACATTAATAAACAATCCCGTAAATGCCACCACAGGCATAAAGTGGAACACCGATGGTCAGACCAGACAATAGGTGCGTTTATATCTGCTTTTGCATTGTTTTGCCGCCAATGTCACGGTAGCGAAACTGCACCCGGCAAGGCTTTCTGTTCAGCAAAGCTACGTCATATAATCGGGGAAAATACGCCCTGCGTCGTAGACTGTTATGTCAGAGGGTTTAACCCCAGCATCTGTCACAAGCGAAACAAGAAGTGCTTTAAGCAATACGGGATTTGTGTAGCTCTCATCGGTTTCGCCTTTGGTGTCGTCTGATTCACCGCTTCTATCCGGCAATAGACCAAGTAACCGTTACATCACCGCTCCCCAGTGCGTCTTTCAGCTCCTGTGCAGTGACATTATCTATCCTCCCAAGCCGGGTTAAGCTGTAAGAATTGGGGGCGTAGTAAATAACAAGCATATTACCTTGATATAAAATCAAATCCCCTGCCTGGGTTGTAATGTGCTCATCATTTCTCGGAAGCTTGGTGTCAATGCTGCCGACCTTTTCCATATTGGCATAATCGCTCATATTGATGGTTATAGAATCCTCTTTAAGCAGTTTTGCAAATGTTTCTGCGGATGAATTGCCCGCTAATGTAGCGGTAAAGGTTTTGTTTCCAACAATAATGTTAATTTTCATATCCATATCCTCCTGCTTTGAATCTGTATCTTGCGGTAACCCTTGACTGGTTGACGATGAATCCTTTGGAGATTCTGTTGGTGACGTAGATTCCTCACTTGAAGGAGAGGCTGCATTTGATGATGCTTTGGGCAAAACGTCAGGCATTTGGCTGCTGTTCCCGGCATTGCCGGTGTTGTTATTACAGCCTGATCTCATCAGTCGATTATCACGACAATAAGTAATCGCTTTGGCATACCAAGCATTTGCTGAAATATCAGTAAAGCCGGTATAGCCTACTACCGCAAAAGCGGCGATGCTTACGGTCAGCATTAAACTGACAGTAAGCAAAACAGACAAAATTTTTCTTAATCTTTCCATATTTTGCTCCTCATTTGCCGGGTGCAAATTTTTGCACGTTGCAACTCAACCAAGATTTGTGTTAAAGAAGTCCTTTAACTTATCAAACGGAATAATATTCATCTGGTCATAAAGGTCTGTATGGGACGCTCCCGGAATAATCATCAATTCCTTATTTTCGCCTTGCAGGAGCTTATAGGCATCTTGACTGTACATTAAAGAGTGAGCATTTTCACCATGCACAAGAAGAACAGCACTTCGGATTTCCGGGGCATATTCAAATAGGCGCATATTCATTAGGGAGCCACTTGCAGTAGCCGCCCAGCCTCCGTTGGAATTGAGCGAACGGGAATGATATCCACGCTTTGTTTTGTAATAATCAAAGTAGTCCGCAAGAAAATTAGGTGCACCTTCGGGTAGCTCATTTGGCAGTCCGCCGGGATAAGTATACGTCCCGTTTTTGTAGTCGGCTGTTCTTTGGCTATTATAAGCCTCCCTAGCGGCATATCTTCCATCTGCATCTACGGAATCGAAATATCCAAGTGAAGTATTTCTGCTCATTTCATACATCGTCATAGCCGCTGTTGCCTTAACTCTCGTATCCAGTGCCGCTGTTTGAAGCTCCATACCGCCCCAACCTAAAACACCGATAACGCCAATCCGTTCGGGGTTAACATTGTCCTGTGTGGATAGAAAGTCAATGGCAGCTTGAAAATCTTCTATGTTAATATCGGGCGAATTGAAGCCTCTCGGATAACCGCCGCTTTCACCGGTATATGACGGGTCAAATGCAATCGCCAAATAACCTCTTTTTGCCATTTCTTGCGCATAAAGTCCCGAGGATTGTTCTTTTACAGCGCCAAAGGGAAGGATTCTTCAGGCTCGTGATAAACATAATTATATGAACCAGTACAATAAATAGCAAATACTTATATTGAATATATGTGTATGCTTGACGGGCATACAAAATCGCAGTATAATATTGGGTAGAAATTTAATTAGGTGAAGAGGATACATTTATGGAACTTCGAGTTTTAAGATATTTTTTAGCAGTGGCAAGAGAAGAAAGTATCGTCAAAGCCGCTGAAGCATTACACATTACACAACCTACTCTATCAAGACAGCTTATGGATTTGGAAGAAGAATTGGGGGCAAAGCTTTTAAGTCGTGGTAATAGAAACCGTAAAATTGCTTTGACAGATGAGGGTATGTTACTTCGCAAACGTGCGGAGGAAATAGTTGAGCTTGCAGATAGGACACAGGCAGAATTTGCTTCTACCGACGAAGTGATAAGCGGCGATGTCTATATTGGTGGGGGTGAAACCGATGCAATGCGAATTATTGCAAGGGCGGCACTCGATTTACAAAGGAAATATCCTTACATTCGACTTCATCTACACAGCGGTAATGCAGACGATATAACGGAGAGAATAGATAAAGGACTTTTGGATTTTGGAATATTTATCGGGCCTGCCAATATGGAAAAGTATGATTATATAGGGTTGCCTGTGGCAGATGTATGGGGGTTGCTTATGAGAAAGGATAGTCCTCTTGCAAAAAAGACAAACATCAAGGCAAAGGATATGGAAGGATTACCCCTCATTACATCAAGGCAGTCGCTTTTTGAAAACCAGATTTCCGGTTGGAGCGGAGGTCGGATTGAAACCCCAAACATTATTGCTACCTATAATCTTTTGTTCAACGCATCTATTATGGTGGACGAAGGGTGCGGATATGCCTTGTGTTTAGATAGGCTGGCAAACACAACGGGCGAAAGCAACTTGTGCTTTCGCCCGTTAGAGCCTCGGCTTGAGGCAAATATAAGTATTGCTTGGAAAAAGTATCAGATTTTTTCCAAGGCGGCAGGAAAGTTTTTGGAACGGTTACAAGATGAGTTTTCTCACATACAGTAGATTACACCTTATTAAATCTTACCCTCCGCTATTTTGCCGCTAACTTCTATGATTTATGTTCTCCATCAGTGTAAGAAACCACAGGTTCTTCCATAATAACACGGCACTTCTCGTACGAGAGTATTGTACCGATATTCATTTTGCCTATGAGTATAGGAAACTCACGCAACACACCTTTTTTGCCTGCCGAAACAGTTACGCTGTAAAGCCCTATAACGCAAGGGTCAATATTGGAAATTTCAGTCCTGCCATTATTGTCGCGGAATAAGGACTTGATATAAAATGGAATATCAACAATAAGCTATATATGAGGAAATATAATTTCCAAATATCTTGGAGTGATTAGAAATTTGCAGAGGCAAATTTCCTGTTATGAACGAACAAGAGATTTGCTGAAATTAT
>CAYPQA010000011.1:8536-30482 GCA_964412725.1 uncultured Eubacteriales bacterium | reverse complement strand
ACAAACAATTTAGTTTATATAAAGTTATAATTATTGATTATAATATGCATTATCGCCCCAAAGCAAAGCGCAAACAAAAATATTAGCGATATGCCGATCATAGTTTTGGCTTTAGTTACGTTAGTGCCCATAAAAAACCTACCTTTTTAAAATAATTTACTTAAAAAGGATAACACGATGTAGTCCGATTGTCAAGAGATTTATATTGCTACACATAAAAATACGTTTGTTTCGAGCGTTTGCAAACTTGTAGAGGTGCAACCTTTTAACGTTAAACGGTATACAATCTACGCACAAATTCTTTGGCCGCATATGCAAGGGGTATATTTTTTCTATAGATAAGGGAAACATATCGGGGTGGTATTTCCGATTTGAGATTTAAAAGTGAAAGCCTACCTGTGTTGATATAGGATTTTGCATATTGGCGAACAACTGCCGCTATACCGAGGCCAATTTCTGCAAAGGATATCAATAGATCATGACTACCCAATTCAACGGACGGAGTGACCGCAATACCTTGGCTTGCGAAAAAACTGTCCAAGTAAAGCCTTGATGAGCTTTCACGTTCAAGCATAAGGAGGGGATATTGAGATAAATCCTTTAGATTAACTTCTCCAATATCGAAAAATTCAGGATTGTACACAAAGCAGTCATTTAATTCAAGCACCTGCGTTGAAGAAATGTCGTCGTCAAGTTCGGTGGGCATGTTTATAAAGCCTATGTCAACCTTGCCGCTTTTCAAAAGCAAGACTGTTTCCTTAGAAGTTCTGTTCGTAACCTTTAGACTTATTTTCGGATATTCTTTGTGAAATGCCTGCAGATATGGTAAGAGATAATGACAGCTTAGCGTGTCGCTTGCACCTATGTTAAGCGTCCCAACTTCTAGGGCTTTTAACTGCGCAATGTGTTCCTCTGCGCCTTTCAAAATTGAAAGCGCATTTTCAACATATGAAAAAAGTATATTGCCAGACTCTGTGAGCGTAACGCCCCGTGAATTCCTTACGAAAAGCCGCGTGCCAAGCTCTGTTTCAAGTTGCTTTATGGACTGACTTACAGCAGGTTGTGTTATAAAAAGCTCTTCACAGGCCTTAGAAAAGCTTTTTGAACGTGCAACAGCCTCGAATACCCTGTATTGCTCTAATTGAGACATATAATCTCTCCTTATATAAGATATAAATAATATCAATTTGATTTATGTATACCGATAAATTATAATAATTATAAAATTAATAGTCAAGTTACCCGAATTAATGAAAGGATGAACTCTATGCGTTATACCGGTGTTACATCAAGGGGAATTTTAACCCCAATTTTCCAAGAAGGCGACGACCTTGTTACAAGCGTTGTTGATAGTATTATTAAGGCATCCGAGAATGAAGGCTTTGCGTTAAACAACGGGGATATAATCGGTGTTACAGAGGCCGTTGTAGCAAGAACACAGGGTAACTATGCAACCTGTGAACAGATTGCCGCAGATATAAAGAAAAAACTCGGCGGCAAGGATATGGGTATTGTATTCCCCATTTTGAGCCGTAACCGATTTTCGATTCTTTTAAAGGCCATTGCAATGAGTTGTGAAAAACTCTATATACAATTTTCATATCCGTCTGACGAAGTTGGTAATCTTCTTGCAGAACGTGAGCTTTTCGACAATGCAAAGGTTAACCCATACACAGACAACTTTACCGAAGCGGAGTTCAGAAAGCATTTTAGTAAGGAAGAAACCATACACCGCTTTACAGGGGTGGACTATATTGAATATTACAAAAGCTTTGGCAATAATATAGAACTTATCTTTTCAAATGACCCCTCATATATGCTTAAATACACCAAAAATATTTTGAACTGTGATATACACTCACGCAAGCGTACGCAACGCATCTTAAAGGAAGCAGGTGCAAACTGTTTCCGACTTGACGAAATTATGACTGAGTCCGTAAACGGCAGTGGCTACAACCCGCAATATGGACTTTTAGGCTCCAATAAGTCTACAGAAGACAAGGTAAAGCTTTTCCCAAGAGACGGTCAAGTGTTTGTTGATAAGCTTGCGGATGCGTTAAAGACAAAGACAGGCAAAGATATTGAAGTACTCATATACGGTGACGGCGGCTTCAAGGATCCGGTAGGCGGAATTTGGGAATTAGCTGACCCTGTTGTTTCTCCCGCATACACCAGAAACCTTCATGGCACACCTAACGAGTTGAAGATTAAATATTTTGCAGACAATGACTTGGCAACCTTACGCGGCGAGGAATTATCAAATGCAATGCGTGAACAAATTAAGAAAAAGGAGCATAACCTTGTCGGCAATATGCAGTCTCAAGGCACAACACCGAGACAGCTTACCGATCTTATAGGCAGTCTTTGTGACCTAACCTCAGGAAGTGGCGACCGCGGTACACCGGTTGTCTTAATCCAAGGCTACTTCACAAATTATGCAACGGAGTAGGCCATGTTTTTTAAAAAGAAATTGGATCGCATTATAGATACAAAAAAAGAGGGACTTGAAAAAGTCCCTCTTGAAAAAAACGATATTCCGGCTATGATAATAGCCGCTTTTTTGGTATTCGTGCCTGCAATCATAGGAGTTGTAGGTCTTTTTGTGCTTATTTCGTTGTTGTTTTTCCGATAACACGTTTTAAACAAACAATAAGTGCAAGCTGCTTTATGAATGTATCGGGCATAGCCAGACTGCTAAGACTATCTTGGCTTTCCTCATAAGCCTGCAACGCGTCGATATAAAACTCGTATGTGGTTTTAATCTTTATAAGTGCTGTATCGTCTATGTTCATATAATCCGGAAAAAGTTTTAAATAAATCATTTGTATTTCAGCCAATGCAAAAACGCAAGAAAGGCTGATAGCAAATACAATAAGATAAATATGTTGCTTAAAATAATACCGTCCCTTTGGGGACGGTATTATTTTGTTTGATATATATTTTTCGACAAGGGCTCTTGTCAGCAAAAGCCCCTTCTTTTCAAATAACTTTATAAGCGTTGAAACAGAGAAACAAGCCCTATAGTTGTCTATATCGTAAAAGAAGTCGCTCAATCAATCGCCCCCACGTAGGCAACCCCCATTTTTTGGAGATCAAAAATATGGTTAGCTGTTTCGTTAAGCGTATGCGTTGTGACCGCATCAATCTTTTCGATAAGCTCATCGGGTGTAAGCACTCTATTGTGCATAAGCAAAGATTTGCCGTTTCTGCTCATACGGCTTGAAGTGCTCTCTAAACTCAAAAGCAAGTTAGATTTCAATTGCTCCTTAGACTTGTCAAGCAAGGTTTGAGAAACAACATCTTTTTTAAGCGAGTTGATTTCTTCAAGTACAAGCGAATAAACCCTTTCGACCTGTGACGGCCCCGTACCGGCATAAACCATAAACAACCCCGTATCGCTATAGAAAGAGTTGTGAGAATAAACCGAATAGCAAAGCCCTTCCTGTTCTCTAATTCTTTGGAAAAGCTTTGAGGACATTCCACCGCCCAAAATCGTATTCATAACACTAACGTTATAATACAATGGGTCTGACGAGGACACAGACGGAAAACCCATACAAAGGTGAACTTGTTCAATGTCCTTAGACTTTTTTGAAATGCCCGAGGAAAATTTCACTTCAGACTTCGTAGAAAAATCTCTTTCCGGCATACTTGAAAAGACTTGTGCAATTCCTTCAAGCATCTGACGCTTGTCAAAATTTCCGGATACAGACACAACTATATTTTGCGGAACAAAATGCTCACACACATAGTCCATCAAGGATTTGTTTGTAAATGTAGAAACAGTATCCTTAGTTCCCAAAACAGGGTAACCAATAGAAGATTCAGGCCACATAAGCTTGTGAAGCAGTTCCACAACAACATCGTCCGGTGAATCATCATTCATGCTTATTTCTTCAAAAACAACGCCCTTTTCCTTGTCTATCTCTTCCTGTGAGTAAACGGAATTAAAAAACATATCCGAACAAACATCAAGAGCTGTGTCAAAATGTGTGTCTAAAATCTTTGCATATACGCAGATATGCTCCTTTGATGTGAAAGCGTTCATCTGACCACCCACAGCATCCATTTCCTCAGCTATCATAGCGGCTGTGCGTTTTTCTGTACCTTTAAAAAGCATGTGCTCAATAAAATGAGAGATACCATTCTGTGATGGCATTTCGTTACGAGAACCATTTTTAATCCATATACCGAAACATACAGAACGTACAAATGGCATATCGTCAAAAACAACGCGCAATCCGTTATTCAAAGTTATACTATCAACCATTAAGAACCGCCTTACGACTAAGGTTAATACGGCCTTGTTCGTCAATTTCGGTGACCTTAACGGTCACGATGTCTCCGACCTTAACAACATCTTCAACAGTCTTCACACGTTCCTTTGCAAGCTGTGATATATGAACAAGACCTTCTTTTTCGGGCGCAATCTCAACAAAAGCACCGAAAGTCATTATCCTTGTAACCTTACCAGTGAAAACAGAGCCAACCTCAGGCACGCTCACAATCGCATTAATCATAGCCTTGGCCTTCTCAACGTTAGCCATACTTGCGTCTGCAATAAAGATGCGTCCGTCGTCCTCTGTATCAATCTTTGAAACGCCGGATTCTTCAATAATACGTTTTATAACCTTACCCCTTGCGCCGATAACTTCGGACAACTTTTCAGGGTCAATCACAATCATTGCGATCTTCGGTGCATATTGCGAAATTTCAGTTCTTGGCTTTTCAATGGTCTTTAACATAACATCGTCAAGAATTAAAAGACGTGCTCTGTGCGTTTCTTCAAGAGACTTCTTTATAATTTCTGGTGTAAGACCGTCTATTTTTATATCCATCTGGATAGCAGTTATACCCTCGTGAGTACCCGCAACCTTGAAGTCCATATCGCCGAAGAAATCCTCCAAGCCTTGGATGTCCGTCAAAAGCACGAAATCTTCACCCTCGGTGACAAGTCCAACGGATATACCCGCAACAGGTGACTTAATCGGAACGCCCGCCGCCATAAGCGAAAGAGTACTGCCGCAGACGCTGGCTTGAGAGGTTGAACCGTTTGAGCTTAAAACCTCAGATACAAGACGGATAGCGTATGGGAATTCCTCTTCTGTTGGTATAACAGGGAGCAAAGCTCTCTCTGCTAACGCACCATGTCCGATTTCACGTCTGCCTGGGCCTCTTGAAGGACGTGTTTCGCCCACAGAGAAACTGGGGAAGTTGTAGTGATGCATATAACGCTTGATTTCTTCGAGTGCGTCCAATCCGTCAAGACGCTGAACCTCGCCCATGGAGCCTAAGGTAGTCACGGTTAAAACCTGCGTCTGACCTCTCTTAAACAGTGCCGAGCCATGTGTGCGCGGTAAGATGTCAACTTCAGATGAAAGCGAACGTATTTCCGTAAGTTTACGTCCATCCGGACGTTTGTGTTCCTTCAATATCATGCGTCTTACGGTTTCTTTCTCATACTTATATATAATCTCGCCGACTGTGGCTTCAAAGTTTCCAACTTCTTCAGCCATGTGTGCAAATTTCTCCAAAACCTCTGCCTTTATAGCGGACATGCGTTCATCTCTGACTTGCTTCAAGTCTGTGAACACAGCCTCTTCCATTCGAGAATCCGTTATATATGCCTTAACACTGTCATAAAGTGCGTGCGGCACTTCGTGTTCCTCATAGGAATGCTTTGGGCGTCCAATTTCACTTGCAATCTTTTCCACAAACTCAACAATACGCTTGTTTTCCTCATGAGCAAGCATTATTAAATCAAACATCTGCTCGTCGCTTACCATTTCAGCGCCCGCTTCTATCATCATAACCTTATGCTTCGTAGATGCAACGGTCAATGTAACCGTACTCTTCTCACGTTGGTCGGATGTAGGGTTTATAATAGCCTTGCCGTCTATAAGTCCGATATTTGTTGAACCCGTAGGCCCATTAAACGGTATATCCGAGATAGAAAGTGCGATTGAAGAGCCTATCATTGCCGCGACATCCGGTGTACAATCTTGGTCTACAGAAAGTACCGTAACAACAATGCTTACATCGTTTCTATAATCCTTAGGAAACAAAGGTCTTATAGGTCTGTCTATAAGTCTTGATGTCAAAATAGCTCTTTCTGTGGGCTTTCCTTCCCTTTTTATGAAACCGCCCGGAATCTTGCCTACAGAATACAAACGTTCCTCATAATCAATACTTAAAGGAAAAAAGTCTATATCTGCCCTGGGCTTTTCGGAGGCTGTCGCAGTAACCAAAACAACCGTTTCGCCATAACGCACGATAACAGCCCCGTTTGCAAGCTCTGCAACACGTCCGATTTCGGCTACAAGCTGTCTGCCGCCTATTTCTATTGAATACGTACTGTACATAAATTCTCCTTCGCTTTAGGCGATTACTTTCTTAAGCCAAGCTCGGCAATGAGTTCTCTATATTTTACGACGTCTCTTTGCTTAATGTAATTTAATAAGCCTTTTCTTTGTCCAACAAGCTTTAATAAACCGCGTCTGGAGTGGAAATCCTTTTTGTGGATTTTAAGATGTTCGGTTAAGTGGTTAATGCGCTCTGTCAATAAAGCAACTTGAACCTCCGAGGAACCTGTGTCCTTTTCATTTCTACCGAATTTTGTGATAATAGTTTGTTTGTCAATCATATTTGACCTCCTGAATTATAATTACCTGTTGCTAAAGACAAGGTTGGAGAATCCTATGACTTTGCAACGGTTCGCACGGAGTATAACATAATCAAAAGCGTTATGTCAACAAAATTGCCTTGCATAATTTTTCAATAAATTGCCAACACTGTAAACAATTGAGAATGCGAAACAGGAAACCTCTAAAGCCCCGCTTTGACTTTGTTGTGTAGTTTACACACTATATGCAACGCTGCATATTTTGCGGATTTGCGTGTGGTGTGCCAACGCTAACACGCAAAAGTCAGGGGATTTAGAAGTGACAACAGAATGGAGAATGAGGAATTTATGGAGGCAGTAAACGGCATACTAATTGGTTCACAGCTAATCTTCACCATTATTGCAGGCTTGTATTTTTACACAAGCTTGAAGAGTCAACAGGGGCAGAAACAGACGCTTAATTTGGATTCTCAAAAAGAAATTGAGCGGCTCAATAAGATGCGTGCTGTGAAACTTACAGAGCCGCTTTCAGAGAAAGCGCGACCGAAAAGCTTTGACGAAATAATTGGACAGGACAAGGGGATAAAAGCTTTAAAGGGCGCTTTGTTCGGCGCAAATCCACAACACGTTATAATCTACGGCCCTCCGGGCGTTGGTAAGACAGCCGCAGCAAGACTTGTGCTTAACGCGGCGCGTCAAACGCAAGGCTCGCCTTTTGGCAAGGAGGCTCCGTTCATTGAAGTTGATGCAACTATAATGCAGTTTGATGAAAGGAGTATAGCCGACCCTTTAATCGGCTCGGTTCACGACCCCATATATCAAGGTGCAGGTGCATACGGTGCGGCAGGAGTGCCGCACCCAAAGCAAGGCGCAGTAACGAATGCACATGGTGGTATTTTGTTCATAGACGAGATTGGTGAGCTTCATCCAATTCAGATGAACAAGCTTCTTAAGGTTTTGGAAGACAGGCGTGTGTACTTGTCTAGCTCCTATTATTCTAAAGAAAATAAATCTATACCAAGATATATTCATGAGGTTTTTACAAACGGCCTCCCCGCAGATTTTCGTCTCGTCGGTGCAACAACAAGAAGACCTGAGGAATTGCCTCCTGCGTTACGCTCACGCTGTACCGAGGTATTTTTCAGGAGTTTGAATTATTCGGAGGTTTATAAGATTGCCGAAAACGCGGTTATAAAAGCTGCCGCTCAAGCAGATGCGCGTGTCTGTGACTTAGTATCACGTTATTCAACGAACGGACGCGATACTGTTAATATAATTCAAACCGCCTTGTCCTATGCACTTTTGGAAAATCGTACTCTCATAAGTGTTGAAGACGTAGAGGCAGTCTTAGAAACGGGCAACTATGCTCAAAATCCAAATTTGAAAAAAGCCGTGGATGAAAACGCTGTTGGTGTTGCGAACGCGCTCGCCGTGTTTGGACCCACTAACGGCGCAGTGCTTGAAATAGAGGCCTTGGTTCAAGATTCGTACAGTGGAGGAAATTTAAAGGTTACAGGCATAATAGAGGAAGAAGAGATAAACGCAAAAAGCGGACGAATGAAACGCATAAGCACGGCAAGAAGCTCTGTCGAAAACGTTCTTACCGCATTATCACAGATTTCAGGCATAAACTTAAGAAGTAAGGACATTCATCTGAACTTTCCGGGCGGCGTGCCCATCGACGGCCCATCCGCAGGCGTTGCAATTTTCATATCACTTTATTCCGCACTATACAACAAACAGGTGCGTTCCAAACTTGCTATGACAGGTGAAGTTACGATTATGGGACGCGTTGCACCTGTGGGCGGCGTTTCAGCAAAGATAGAAGCGGCCATTGAAGCCGGGATTGAACGCGTACTCATCCCGTTTGCAAACAACACGGCTGCATTCTCACGTTATCCTATAAAAATCATTGGCATTAATAATGTACGAGAACTTATAGACGAGGTTTTTGCAACATCAACAGGAAACCTTTAGAAACCACGCTTTGAATTTTTAGAGATGTCAATAGACTGACAAGTGGACTAACTATGTCTTGCAAATTTTTGCAAGATGATGTATAATCGGTCAACAATCGGAATTATTCCAAGAACTATTCTAAGAATAAATCCATAGAAGAGTACTTCTAAAAACCCGAACGAGACTCGCGCAAGCGAGGTGAGCGAACGCAATTTTCGCAATAAAACGGTGATTTTGCGTTTTTGCGGAAATGGAGTGAGGGGTTTTTAGAGGCGACAAGAAAAATCGGAGGGATTCATGATTATTTTGGCGCCTATGGCCGGCGTAACGGATATTCATTTTCGTAGTCTTGCTTTTGAGATGGGCTGTGATCTTGCATATACAGAGATGGTCAGTGCCAAGGGCTTGATTTATAAAAACAAAAACACCAATGACTTGCTCAAGCTCAACCCTTGCGAAAAAACAGGCGTTCAATTATTCGGAAGCGACCCTTCTGTTTTATCCGAAGTGGCCTTAATGCTTGAGGATATGGGCTTTTTATCTGTCGATATCAATATGGGTTGCCCTATGCCGAAGATTGTTAAAAATGGTGAGGGTTGCGCATTGATGAACGATATTGGGCTTGTGGAGCGTATAATTAAGGCCGTATCGTCCAAAATAAAAAAGCCCGTTACGGCTAAAATCCGTAAGGGCATTGACGGAAACGACAACGCTTTGGATGTCGCTAAGGCTATTGAGGCTGGAGGCGGCGCTGGCGTTTGTGTGCATGGACGAACACGTGAGCAGTACTATTCAGGTGAAGCGGATTGGGACATCATAAAATCTGTGAAACAGTCCATTTCAATTCCCGTTACAGGCAACGGCGATATATTCACTCCCGAGGACGCAAAGCGCATGCTTGAATATACGGGCTGTGATTCAATTATGATTGCTCGCGGTGCAAAGGGAAATCCCTGGATATTTAAGGCTGTAAAGGATTATTTAAAGACGGGTGTCTATACTACGCCAAGCATAGAGGACAGAATCGCAGTTGCAAACAGGCATTGTCTTATGCAAAGGGACTCGGGCAAGCCGCTTGTTGAAATGCGAAAACACTATGCTTGGTATATAAAAGGCGCCGAAAATGCGGCATACTCAAGAAGCTTGCTGAACACAGCCGCTACATATGAGGATTTTATTTCGGCAGGCGAAAAAATATTACGGAGGTAAACATGAAAAAGACGCAAGAACCCCATAAACAAAAGCAAGCGATGCAAAAAGGCTATACAATGGATTATTATAATGACGACTTACCCCGAAAAGTTGCAAAACGTCTTTTGGAGGATGAAAAGCCTGCAAAGGGTAAAGCACCCGCAAAGCAAGAGGACGATGAGATTGACTTAGACTTATCTATGTATAGAAAGAAAAGTGTCCATACAACGCGCAAGCAAATGGACGAAGACGATGAGGTACTTATGCACCAAGCCGATGAAAGCTCTTTGATTAAGCGTTTTGCATTAGGTATTGGTTCTTTAATTGTTTTGGTGGTATTTTTTGTAATGATACTGCGTATAAATTCCATAAGTGCAAAGCTTAAGACAGCCGAGGCACAATTGGAAAACTTATCCGGATATGATAAGCAAATAAGTCAACTTAAGATTGATAATGAAGCGCTTGCTGAAAAGAACAACACTTTAATTGCAGAAAACGAGGCTCTTAAAACAATGGGCGGAGGCTTGGTTCAAAATGTGCCTGATGCAACCCCGGCCGAACCTATTGCGCCTGTGCAAACGGCCACTCCTGTTGTTTCCCAAACACCAACCGCAACCCCCGCTCCCGTTCCTGCAGGTTCGGCAAGCCACACAGTCGCAAAAGGAGAAACTCTATCTTCAATAAGCAAGACTTATTACGGTTCCTCAAATCAATATCAACGCATCATGGATGCAAACAATATGACCAAAGCGGATATAAGAGAAGGTCAGGTACTTGTCATACCTATGCCTTAATCTTGACCGGTTGAAAGGAAGTATATGGAGAACGAAGTTAATTTGACACCCCTCTCTCTTGTGCAACTTAGGGAATTGGCTAAATCAATGGGTATAAAAAATGTTGTAAAATTCAGGAAACAAGAGCTTATTGCGGAAATAGAACGCCAAGAAAGGCCTCCTATACAGCCCGTTGCAGAACCGGAACCCCCACCAAAAACATTCCGCTCCATAGAGCATTTGGACAGCGGCATAGTTCAGTGTGGAGTTTTGGAGATTTTGGGTGACGGTTATGGCTTTCTGAGGACACAGAATTATATACCGGGCGTAAAGGACATATATATTTCGCCGTCTCAGATAAGACGTTTTAACTTACGCACGGGCGACCTTGTTAACGGCAGTATACGTATTCCAAAGGATGGCGAAAAGTTTGGCGCACTCCTTTTTGTGAAATCCGTAAACGGCATGGATCCCAATACATCCCTTAACCGCCCTGTTTTTGAGGATTTAACGCCTATCTTTCCCAAAGAGCGCATTCATCTTGAAACTTCTCAAAATGAATTATCCACACGTCTTATAGATTTAATTGCACCGGTCGGCAAAGGGCAACGTGGTATCATTGTTGCCCCTCCCAAGGCCGGAAAAACCATTCTTCTTAAAAAAATTGCCGGTTCCATTTCTGAAAATCATCCAAATATTCAAATCATTGTACTTCTTATTGACGAACGTCCTGAGGAAGTTACCGATATGATAAGGTTTATGGAGGGTAAAAACTGCGAGGTTGTATTCTCCACCTTTGACGAACAGCCCGAACATCATAAACGTGTTGCGGAGATGGTCTTGGAGCGCGCAAAGCGACTTGTTGAACATGGAAAGGATGTCGTTGTTCTTCTTGACAGCTTGACGCGTCTTTCGAGAGCATACAACTTGACAATCCCTCCGAGCGGGCGCACCTTATCCGGAGGTCTCGACCCAGCCGCATTATACATGCCCAAGAAATTTTTTGGAGCCGCCAGAAATCTTGAAAACGGTGGTTCGCTTACAATTTTGGCAACTGCTCTCGTTGATACGGGCAGTAAAATGGATGATGTTATCTTTGAAGAATTTAAAGGTACCGGGAATATGGAGCTTGTTTTGGACAGACGCCTGTCTGAAAAGCGTATCTTTCCGGCTATAGACATTTTACGTTCAGGCACGAGACGTGAGGAAGAGCTTTTGATACCAAATGAGCTTGAAGCCGTTTACACCATACGTCGTCTAAGCGGTAACAGGTCAACGCTTGAAATAAACGAGCAGGTTACGGACATTTTGACCAAAACCAAAACCAATTGCGAATTTGCAGATTGTATTAATTCCTCTCTTTAGGATTAAGCCTTCGAAACACCTAATGCCTCGTAAAGGTCTTTTCCTATCTTGCCTTCAAAGTATCTCTTAAGTTCAAGGTTTTTTTGCCTTTTTTCAATTGGGTAACTTCCGTAACGTGCCGCAACATCGTCCATCCTGAAATTCATATCCACGACACCATCGGGCATTGAGATTGCGTCGCATAGTTGGATAAGTCTGTCGTAATCGTTATACTCTACTTCATCCAAAAATCTCTTTATCTCTTGTAACTAATACTCGGAAACATCAAAGTTGCCTATATACGTGTTAATGTCCTTTATAGGAAACGAATGTGACAGGCAAATCCTTGCAACTTCGTCATAACCTAAGTCAAGCATATATTGGTAACCCTTTACGATATGACCTAAATGTAAATACCCATATCTTCGTCCGATGTCGTGGAGTAATCCGAGGATATAAGCTTCGTTTGAATCCATAGAACACAGTGAAGCTATCTTTTCGGCACTCTCCGCGGCAACTCGGCAATGTCCTCCCCAAGGTCCCGGATTCATATTTAAAGATTCTATTAAAATTTCTTCAGCCGTTTCTCTTTCAGGTAACATAATTCGCCTCCATTGTTTTTTATTTTACAGTGTACAGTTTTGGACAAGGATTGTAAATGCATTTTGAAAATTTCATGTTGATTTTTCAAAGTTCTATAATAAATGTCGTCTTGACATATGGTAAATGAATGCATATACTAAACTAATATGACTATAAATCAATCCTAATGCTACTGTATTACCGGAGGTGAGTGATGGTAAGGCAGAATAATAGATCTGTCGGCACTGTGGGCGAGGACTTGGCTATGGCATATTTAGAAAGTCTTGGCTATGTATTTGTCTGCAAAAACTTCCGCTGTACGATTGGCGAAATTGATTTAATAATGAGGGACGAGGAAACGCTTGTTTTTATTGAGGTCAAACTGCGCAGGACAAATAACTTTGGGCATCCGTTTGAAGCGGTTAATCTTAAAAAGCAAAACAAAATCCGCAGAGTTGCGCTGCACTATCTGAATATGAAAATAGAATCCGATATACGCTTTGATGTTGTGGGCATATCAGGCAAAGAGCAATATATTGAACATATAAAGAATGCGTTTTAATTTCATCTTGTAAAGAAGGAAGTGAAGAATGCCAAGGAGTATGACCGGTTTTGGACGTTCCGAAAGCTTTTCGGGCAATCGCCGTTTGACGGTTGAAATCCGTTCAGTAAACCATAAGAATAATGAACTGTACATAAAACTTCCGAAAACCTTTAATGCGTATGAGGAAAAGCTTCGCAAGAAATTTTCTGTCATTACACGTGGGAAAACTGAGGTTTTTGTAAGTTTTGAATCATTTAACAGTGAGGATTATTCCGTATCTGTTAATTATGCGCTTGTAGACGCTTATGTTGAAAATTTTAGGGAAATCAAAGCAAGACATAGTCTGAACGACGAGCCCACGCTTTCGTTGATTGCACGTATGCCCGATGTCTTTACAGCCCAAAAGGAAGAAAATCCAAACCTCTGGGATATACTCTCCGAAACAGCAGATGAAGCACTGTCAAGCCTTTTGAAAATGCGTGAAACCGAGGGCGCTATATTAAAGAATGACATACTGTCAAAGCTTGATACTATAGAAAAGAAGGCCAAGGAGCTTGAAAGCCTTGCGCCTTTGGTTGTTGAAAGGTATAAGGAGCGTCTCCTCGAAAGACTTAAAGACAGAACGAACGATATACTTATAGACGAAAATCGTATTTTAGCCGAGGTTATGCTGTTTGCGGACAAGGCCTGCATTGATGAGGAGATTGTGCGTTTATATTCTCATGTTCAGCAGTTTCGCGAAACTCTGGACTTAGTACCTGCGGGCAAAAAGCTCGACTTTTTATCGCAAGAACTTTTCAGAGAGGCCAACACCATTTCTGCAAAGGCAAGCAGCTTGGATGTGACCAAGCTTTCTTTGGACTTAAAATGCGAGATTGAAAAAATACGAGAGCAAGTCGCCAATATTGAATAGGAGGCTCTAATGTCCAACGAATTTTACAACGTAGGTTTCGGTAATGTAATTAATGCGGACAAGATTATAAGCATTGTAAGTCCGGATTCTGCACCTGTGAAACGCCTTATACAAGACGCAAAGGAACGTTCAATGCTTATTGATGCAAGCTGTGGGCGTCGTACAAGAAGCGTTATAACTGTGGATTCCAATCATGTTGTGCTTTCCGCTCTCCTTCCGGAAACCATAGCAAATAGAATTAAATCGAACTAAAGGGAGTGTTTTTATGTTACGTCCGTCCTACACGGAACTTATGGAACGTCTTAATGAGGGTAGCAACGTTGACTCTAAGGTTACAAGCCGCTACATCATAGTTATTGCGGCTGCAAAGCGTGCAAGACAGCTTATCGACGGCGAATTGCCGCTCGCGTCTTGTGCTACGGATAAACCCGTTTCCATTGCTGTAAATGAATTGTATGAAGGCAAACTGCAAATAAGCACTGAATCTGAATCTGGCGGTATTTCAGGAAGTTATTTCGATGAGTTTCAAAACGAAACCAAACGTAAAATTCTTGCTTCAAACGAAACTACCGGAGATATATTCATTGATGATGAATATGTGGATGACTACGACGAATCGGATGAGGACGAGGAAGGTTTCGAGGACGAGATTGACGGGGACTTCGAGGAATTGGAAGAGAAAGAGACTTACGAATACGATAAAGAAGACAAGTATGAGCCTTACGATTCAGAATATGAAGATGATTACGACGACTACGACGAGGAATACGAAAACAAAGGCGGCGGACGGAGTGGCCATTCCGCACACGGTTTTATAACAGAAGACGGCGAATTGGAAGAAGACGAATAGATATGTACGCATTGGTTGCATTGTTGCATACCGGTAAATCTCTTGACCGCGTTTTTCATTACGCATTGGAAAGCCACATAAATACTAACGAATTGATAGGCACAAGGGTTCTTGTGCCTTTTGGCAATTCAAAAAAAACTTTTGAAGGTGTGGTCGTTGGGCTTACTGATACGCTTGACTTCCCGCCTGAAAAGCTTAAGCCCATAAAGGCTGTTATGGGCGAACGTTTATTAACCAAGGAACTTCTTACACTTGCAGATATTATAAAGGAACGCTATTTCTCATCCTTGTCAGAATGTTTACGGTGTATGTTTCCGGCCGGGCTTTCGGGCAAGGATGATCTTTTATTGAAAAAAAGACAGGCTGTACTTTGCGCGGAAACTTACGGCCTACGTCTTACGGCCGCGCAAAAGGCTGTTATCGACGCTCTAAAGGATGGGCCTAAGCTTATAGTTGAGCTTAAGGAAAGCCTATCCGTTTCTGATTCACCGATTAACAGCCTTGAAAAAAAGGGTATTATAAAACTTGAAAATGTGAACGTAAAGCGTGAGGTTATTCGTAACATCTCACAAAGTACTAATACAAGAATTCTTACACAGGCTCAGCAAAATGCATTGAATAGCATTTTGACTTCGGACAAGCCATCGTTGCTTTACGGCGTAACAGGTAGCGGTAAGACAGAGGTCTATTTGAACCTTATTGAACACTCACTCAGCAAAGGCAAACAGGCCATAATGCTTGTTCCTGAAATCTCACTTACGCCGCAGACAGTTAGGGTTTTCACGGAACGATTCGGAAAGAATGTTTCGGTGACGCATAGTCGAATGTCCGCAGGCGAACGTTACGAGCAGTGGAAACGTGCCAAGGATGGGGAAATATCCATACTCATAGGGCCACGTTCAGCCATATTCGCACCGTTTCCAAATTTAGGCATCATAATAATTGACGAGGAACACGAAACCAGTTACAAGTCCGAAACAAGCCCTAAATATCACACAAAAGCCGTAGCATTGGAGCGTTCAAAGCTGACGGGCGCAAGGCTTGTTCTTGGCTCTGCAACTCCATCTGCCGAAAGCTTTTATGAGGCCAAGAACGGGCTTTTTAATCTTGTCACAATGAGCCAACGCATTAACAAAACCATGCCAACTGTGGAAATAGTTGATATGCGTGTTGAATTTGACCATTCAACGGTTACTGTGTTCAGCGAGGCTTTGAAAAATGCTATGTACGAAAATCTCCAGAGACGCGAAGCAACTATTCTGTTTCTCAATCGACGCGGCTATTCAAATTTTGTGAGTTGTCGTCGTTGCGGCGAGGTTTTGAAATGTCCAAATTGTGCGGTAAGCTATACTGAGCATCGCACTTCCGAATCTATTCTAATCTGCCACTATTGCGGTAAAACGCTCAAAACCCCTAAAAATTGTCCGATTTGCGGCTCTGAGAACATAAGAAACTTCGGGCTTGGAACGCAAAAGGTTGAGGAAGAAACAAGGCGTTTGTTTCCAGATGCGAGGATACTGCGCATGGATGCAGATACCACAAGCGGAAAGCACGGTCACGAACGCATATTAAATGAATTTGGCAACGGAAATGCAGACATACTTATAGGAACACAGATGATAGCCAAAGGCTTGGATTTTCCGAACGTAACGCTCGTTGGCATAGTTGCCGCAGATATGAGCCTTTGCGCAAGTGATTTCCGTGCGGCTGAGAACACGTTTCGCCTTCTTACACAGGTATCGGGGCGCGCTGGACGTTCTGAGCGTAGCGGTAGAGTTTTCATCCAAACCTACAACCCATCTCACTATGCGCTTACCTTTGCGAAACAGGCCGATTATGACGGTTTCTTTGATACTGAAATTGCTTTGCGCCGCCAGTGCAACTATCCTCCGTTTTCTCACATCTTTACGGTTATGATGAGTATTGACGCTTCAAAAGAAGAACAGGCTGAAAAACGACTTATTACCGTTATAAGCACCCTCTATCGTATAATGGAATATTGCAACAAAAGCCAAGCCTTCGACATCCTTCCTCCTTCACCGTCCATTATACCTAAGCTTAACAACAACTATCGTTGGAGGCTTGCGGTTAAGTGTGCGGATGAAGACAGACTCAAACGTTTTGGAATATACTGTGTAAACAAGCTTAAAGAAAAAGTAAACTTACAAAATATCACAACAAGTCTCAATATAGACCCTATCTCTATGGAGATGTAAAAATCACAATAATCGCGAAATAAAATTATATTGAGAGGTTATGCCCATACCGTCCTCGTATAGGAGCTTTGCGGATTTTACAACCTCCCAAGGAATAATGCGCGTAGATGGAAACAAGAAAGGCGTGTTCACACGAAACAGACGCCCTAAAATGGCTGCGCATTATCTTAGGGAGCGTTGGACAAAAAAACCTTATATATTTCCTTGTAGAAGTTCTTGGATCTCTTTAAAAGTTTAAAGAGTTTATTTAGACTTACGCTCTTTCGGCTTAGTTAAATCAAAGCTGTGCTGTATCATATCGTAAAGCTCCGTTTCAGGCACATCACCGCCCATTGATACTGTATTCCAGTGAGTTTTGTTCATGTGCCAACCGGGCGTAACGCTTTTGAAAATACTGCGTAGAAACTCTGCCTTAGTCGGGTCGCATTTGAGGTTTACACAAGCTATGCCGTCATTTTCAGATACAAGCGCAAACATCTTCTTATTGCCCATATGCTTTAAAACAGCGGTTGTCTCATCAAAAGGATAGTCTTCAAAGGAAGAAGGATATGTTAAGCAGTAGTCTATTAATTCACGTTTGGTCATACACTATTCCTGCCTTTACTCAACTTCATATACACAACCCGAATACGGTGGTAAAGTCAGAGATACAAAGCCGTTTTGAGTTTTAATGGTTTCGGATTTTTCGCTAAAACCGTTTTGGTCTGAAGTAATAAGTGATTTCAACATATCTGCACGAAGTTTCCATATGGGTAAACGAATTGTTTTCTCTTGAGGATTGTTGTTCAAGATTACAACAAACTGCTCATCGTCCTGATAACGACAGAATGAAACAATACCATCCTCGGCAAGAAGAAATTCCGTTGAGCCTGTGCGCAATGCCTTGTGAGATTTCCTTATGTTAATCAAAGCCTTGTGAAAGTCTATCAAGGCTTTATTTTCATGTCCCCAAGGGTAAGTTCGACGGTTGTCCGGGTCTGTCCAACCGCAAAGGCCAGCCTCATCGCCATAATAAATTGTGGGCGCGCCATCCCAAGTCATCTGGAACATAACAGCCTCCATCATTATGCCGAGGTTTATGTTATCGGACGCCGCATCTGCTCCGTGCGTGTGCAACCGCCCCGCACGCATATTTGTTCTTGTCAAGAACCTTGAATGGTCATGGTTTGAAAGCTGATTCATAGATATTTGCAAGGATTGTATGTTCATCTTGCTTTTGTTGTAGGTCATTGAATCCTTAAACGCCTGTGAATTTGATAATAGATGTCCTTGAAACTCCTCGCTGTGTTTCTCCATGCCTGTCAAAAACCAAGTTATAGGCTCCATGAATGCATCATAGTTCATTATCGTGTCCCATTGGTCGCCTTGAAGCCAGTCCGCTGGGTTGCCATAGTGTTCGGCTAAGATAATAGCGTTAGGGTTTGCCTCTTTAACAGCCTTTCTAAATTCGCGCCAGAATTTATGGTTAAATTCCTTAGAATAACCCAAATCCGCCGCAACATCCAATCGCCAGCCGTCTGCGTTAAACGGCGGTGAGACCCACTTCTTGGCAATCTGCATCATATATTCAAACAGTTTAGGCGAGTCCTCGAAATTAAGCTTAGGGTGATTGTCATAGCCCCACCAGCCGTCGTAGCAATCGTTATTCGGCCAGTTTTTGGTATAGAAACGGAAGTAGCTGTTATATGGGCTGTCCTGTGATGCGTATGCACCAACCGGATAACCGTTCGCGGCATAGAAACCCTCTTTGTCCAACCATTTATTGAATGCGCCGCAATGATTAAACACACCGTCCAAAATAACCTTTATGCCCATGCTGTGAGCAAGTTCGATGAGTTCAACTAACAATTGGTTGCTTGCCTCTAGGTTCTCCTTTGAGGTTGTACGGCACATGTACTTGGTTGCATAGTGGTTCTTAAACCTTTCAAAATAAAGCGGTTCGCCCTCATCCTTGACAATGCGCCCTATGTGCGGGTCAACGTAATCATAATCCTGAATGTCATACTTATGATTACTTGGAGAAACGAATATAGGATTAAAGTAGATTGCTTCAACGCCCAAATCCTTCAAGTATGAAAGTTTATCGCAAACACCCTTTAAATCACCGCCATAGAAATTACAAATATCCTCGTTGGACAACGGCGCAAACCAGTTTTCCTTTTTCTTGGCTGCCTTGCCCAGATAAGCATACTCATTATTAACAACGTCATTTGACTCGTCACCGTTGCAAAAGCGGTCTACATAAATCTGATACATAATTGAGCCCTTTGCCCAATCCGGAGTTTTAAAATCCGCAATAATCCTGAAATTAGCGCTTACATCCAAATCTCTTGAAACACCAAGCTTGTTGTAGTAGAAACATCTTTCTTCCTTTTGAACCAAAAAATAATAGCTCACAGTACCGTAAATCTCCACAGAGACGCTAAAATAATCAAAAAGCAGATCTGAGCCGGTCTTTTCCATATCAACGGAGCCTTGGTCATTAACAAAAATACTTGCTTTAGTCACATTATCCTTTGCAGTCCTTAACTTGATTGTAACCTTCTCACCGTTTTCAGGCTCGTTATTGGATACATAGTTCAATGTTTCATCCGAAAAAACAGCCTCCATATTAAGGTAATTAAAGCTACTTCTTGAGTAAAGCCTTATCCTCTCGAGTTTGCTCAGATAATTCACAGGTATATTCATATATACAATCCTTTCTGAAAAAAATATTGACCTCGGAAAAATTTTATGATTTAATACACTATATTTTATTATAGGAGGTATATTAATGAGTATTGCACAAAAGTATCTTGAAATTGTGAAGAAAAGAAATTCCGGTGAAGCCGAATTTCACCAAGCTGTCGAGGAAGTTTTAGAATCCTTGGAGCCTGTCCTCGAAAAAAATCCTCAGTTCGTTGAAGCCGGTATTATAGACCGTTTAGTCGAACCGGAAAGAGTTGTTATGTTCCGTGTGCCTTGGCTAGATGATAACGGTAAGGTTCAAGTCAACAGAGGCTTCAGGGTTCAATTCAACTCTGCTATCGGCCCGTACAAGGGCGGTCTGCGTTTTCATCCGTCTGTCTACTTGGGTATCATTAAGTTCCTTGGCTTTGAGCAAACCTTTAAAAACGCTCTTACAACTCTGCCTATCGGCGGCGGTAAAGGCGGCTCCGACTTTGACCCGAAGGGTAAATCCGACAACGAAATTATGCGTTTTTGCCAAAGCTTTATGACAGAGCTTGCTAAGCACATCGGCGCAGATACAGACGTTCCGGCCGGTGACATAGGCGTTGGCGGACGTGAAATCGGCTATATGTACGGTCAGTACAGAAGGCTTGCCAACCGTTTCGATGGTGTACTTACAGGCAAAGGTATTGGCTGGGGTGGTTCTCTTGCAAGAACTGAAGCTACAGGTTACGGCTTAATTTACTTCACAAGAGAAATGCTTAAGGCTAACGGCCTTGAATTAAAGGGCAAGGTTTGCACAATATCCGGTTCGGGTAACGTTGCAATCTATGCTGCTAAGAAGGCTCAAGAATACGGCGCAAAGGTTATCGCTGTGTCCGATTCAAACGGCTATGTTATTGACAACGACGGCATAGATGTTGAACTTCTTAAGCAAATCAAAGAGGTTGAGCGTTTAAGAGTAAGCGAATATGCTAAGAGAAAACCATCTGCACAATATGTTGACGGCGGCTGTGTATGGGATGTTAAAACAGAAATCGCTCTCCCCTGCTCCACACAAAACGATATCGACCTTGCAAAAGCTAAAAAGCTTGTTGAAAACGGCTGTATAGCTGTTGCAGAAGGCGCAAATATGCCTACAACAAACGAGGCTGTAAAATACTTCCTTGAGAAGAAGGTTTTCTTAGGCCCCGCAAAGGCTGCAAATGCCGGCGGCGTTGCAACCTCCGCGCTTGAAATGTCACAAAACAGCATGCGTCTTGAATGGACGTTTGAAGAAGTTGATGCAAAGCTTGATGATATTATGACTAAAATCTTCAAGGCTTGCAACGACTACTCCAAGGAATACGGTATGGAAGGCAATTATGTTGCTGGTGCAAATATCGCCGGTTTCATGAAGGTTGCAAAAGCAATGATGGCTCAAGGCGTTATATAATCGGAAGCCTCTGAAAACCCGGCTTTGACTTTTTTGTGTAGCAAGTTATTAAACAACCTGGTTTTCAACCATTCTGTTTCATCCCCGCTTAACAGCGGGGATATTTTTTTGTAAACATTTCTGTGATAATCCCCAAGCCATGAAATTTCTTTTTCATTAAGCAATGTAAAATCAATCGCATTTAAGTCAATCGGACATAGTGATATCGTTTCAAAACAAAGAAATTTGCCGAATTCCGTTTCGCTATGTTCCTTTATTAAAAGCGTGTTTTCGGTTCTTATACCGTATTGTCCCGACCTATATACTCCAGGTTCGTTCGTGACTATCATTCCGGGCTCCAATCGTACCGAGTTGGGTTTCGGGCTTATGCGCTGAGGGCCTTCATGAACGTTGAGACAAAATCCAACGCCATGCCCCGTCCCGCATTTATAATCTATGCCGTGTTCCCACAACGGCATTCTTGCCAAAATATCAATATTCGAGCCGGTTGTACCATATAAAAACACAGCACTTGCAAGCGCAATATGTGACTTTAAAACAAGCGTGAAGTCACGCTTCATTTGCTCAGTAATCTGCCCGATTGCTATGGTTCTTGTAATGTCCGTTGTTCCGTCAAGATAATTGCCGCCCGAATCAATCAAAATGAAACTGCCTTCAACTATCTTCGCACAACCTTTCCCGCCATCTTCGGCTCTTTCAGAACGATAGTGCATCATTGCACCGTTAGCGCCATAAGCAGCTATAGTGTCAAAGCTTGGGAAAAGATAATTTTCACCCACGCTACGCAATTCTTCAAGCTTATCAACAACATCACACTCGTCAATATTTCCGACATTCTTTTCAAGCC
>CAYPQA010000011.1:0-8526 GCA_964412725.1 uncultured Eubacteriales bacterium | reverse complement strand
CCACATAAGGAAACGGCACATAGCAACACCATCACGCATGTTTACTTTATGAAGATTTTCCAATTCTGTTACGTTTTTTATGCTTTTAAGCCTTTCGATGTAATTTCCTAATATCTTTTTTGTTTTTAGAGTTGCATAAATACGAGCATTTGTTTCACCAACTGCAACACAAACGTTTTGCAAGGATGAGGCATAAGCTTCAAATTCGGAATAATCTTTTATTGTAATTTCATCACGAATTATATCATTCTCAATATCGATAAGTTTTTCCTTTTGTATGAATAAACATACCTCTTTTTGGGAAACAGACGCGTAAGCTTCAAAAGTTGTACAATTTCTCATCTCGGTTGAGCGCAGATTAAAAAGCCAAGCCAAATCATCAAGTGCGGTTACCAAGTACACGTCAACGCTGTCATCTCTCATAACCTTTCTTAAAACTTCAAGCTTTTGAACCCTAGAATATCCGCAAAAACGTTCTTCGTGCAAAAAGACGGGTTTAGATGGTAATGCGGGACGTTTTTCCCAGACCTCTGAAACCAAGTCTACATCCTTAAAAACAATACCCTTTGTCTCAACCTCTTTGCTTAATTCCTCAAACTCAGACTGTGACATAGAAAACCCGTTATAACCAACCGTACCCTTTACGTTTTCTTTGATATATGACTTAATGGTATCATCTGGCTTTTTATGCAGGACGAAACCAGCAGCCTTTATTTCATTTTCGGCCTGCTCAAAATAGCGCCCATCCGTCCAAAATCCGGCTTCATCCTGCGTTATCAAGCATTCACCGGCTGAACCTGTAAACCCGCATAAAAACCTAACTGTGTTATAATGTTCGTGCGCATATTCACTCAAATGCGGGTCAAGCTTTGTAAATATGTACGCATCAATACCTTGCTTTTTCATCAAATCCCTAATTAATTGTAAATTACCCATAAGCAATCCTCTCATAATTTTCTTTCAAAGCCTTTAAATCTCGTCCCTTGAAACGACAAACTGCCCGCATCACCCTCAATAAGCAATCCAAACTCCTTGCCCGGAACCAAAAACTCCATACGTGAACCGCTTTCCACCTCAAACGTTACATAATAAGACGATGAATATGTCGTATGGTTCATTGAAGTTTCACCAGCATGGTTATGTGAATGACGTTTCACATCCGTCCTCTTCGCAATCACCTTTGCATTAACTATAAGCAACGGAGAATTATTATTGCTGTTCCATTCTGAAACGCCTCTTAAAGCAGAAATAACGAATGTTCCTATTACAACAATAAAAATAATGAAAACGATAAAAGGCAAAAAATTAAACATAAATCCTGTTAACCCATATGAAAACATCATTGCATACTTACCCCTTTCACCCTCTCAAGATAAAGTTTTACGGATGGTTTCTGCGGAGGTGAGATGTTCTCGGGCAAATCATTTATATGAAACCATCTCAATTCAGCGGTTTCATCGTTTTCTTTCACAAGCTCTCCTGAAAATTCATGACACATAAAGACAACATCAGTAACCGCAACCATATCGCCATTTGGATATGTGTAGAACAATTCTTTTCCTGAGAATACATGAAAGAATTTAAGCTCCAAAGCTACAAGGCCGGTTTCCTCTGTAAGTTCACGCGCTACGGCCTCCTCAACAGTTTCTCCAAGTTCCAGACAACCACCAGGAAGTCCCCAGCAACCATTATCTCTGCGTTTCTGAAACAAAATCTTATCCTCTTTTTCAGCTATTACAGTTGCCCCAACTATAATAAGCCTTTCATGTCCTATAAACCTTCGTATATCTTGTATGTATCCCAATCTTTACTCCCCCCGTTGGTATAACTCAGAATAAGCTAATTATAGGCTTTATGTGCTTTTAAAGCAATACTTATTTCTTGAAAAATTCCTTGAATTATTCCGAAACTTATGTACAATAATTCTTAGGGATTTATTGTTTATAAAAAAGGGGGATATTTATGAAGAGTGGAATTGATTTATTTGAAAGGATGTTACCCGCTCCACGAAACGGCGGGTTTTCAATGGAAGGTTTTTGGGTGTGGTGCGGCTCTGTTGTCAAAGGCGAAGACGGGAGATACCATATGTTTGCTTCAAGATGGCCAAAGACACAGCCTATGCATCCGGGATGGTTAATCTTGTCAGAGATTGTAAGGGCAAGCTCGGATACACCGGAAGGGCCGTATAAATTTGAAGAGGTTGTTTTGCCGTCAAGGGGTGCAGAGTATTGGGACGGACGTATGACGCATAACCCTCACATCATGAAGCAAGAGGACACCTATGTGCTTTATTACACAGGCACAACACATCCTTTCCCAGATTTGAAAGAGTCGGAAACTCTGGTTCATAACGACCATAGAACTATTGTGGCAAGGTCGAACAAGAGAGTTGGAATTGCAATCTCAAAAAGCGTTTTTGGACCTTGGTTAAGGTTTGACAGCCCGATTCTTCCCGTGCGCCCTGCACATTTTGATAATTTCTTAACCTCTAACCCTGCCCCATGTTTTTGCGAAGACGGCTCTGTTGTTTTAGTCTTTAAATCACGTTCGTACAAAAAACCTCCGTATACAGGAGACACATACGGTAAAATGATGCTTGGGGTGTCCAAGGCAAATGGATTTATGGGGCCATATCAGGTTATGAAGGAAACCCCCATATTCCTTCAAGATGGCGCAGAGATAGAAGACCCTTTTATCTGGCAGGAAGGAAATACCTATCATATGATTGGCAAAGATATGCATGGAACAATATGCGGTGAAATATATGGGGGCGTGCATGGTTATTCAGAGGATGGGATAGATTGGGAACTATGCCAGGGAGAGTTGGCTTATTCTAGAACTGTTTTATGGGATGACGGAAGCGAGCAACTTATGGGAAATTTAGATCGTCCGTTTATTCTGTTTGAAAACGGCAAGGCCACTCATATCTTCTTTGCCGTTTCGGATGGCACAGACAGTTTCATAGACGCTACAAAGACTTGGAATATGTGTATACCTTTAAAATAAAATCAAGGCGGTCGGTTCATTATGCTAAAGTTTCTTGAGTAAAAGACTTTAAAGGGCCGGATAATTCAATACAATTTCATAATTATTTGTTTAATATCAATTTTTATAAGCGTTTGTACGTACCTTACCTTTCCGACAGAACCTTTGTGGCGATGACTCTGATTAGTCCGTTTTTAATAGCACTTGAAGAATTTATTAAAGGAAATGTAGTTAATATGACTTAACGATATTAAAGACTAACAAACCTCAAGTATTGATTCTTTTGGAGAAAACAGACATACTTCAATTTGATATTTCACACAACGGAAAATTCCCTTTTAAAGCTACATTGAGTTGTAAATTAATCAAAGATTTCAAAGACAAAGAAGTCCACCTTTATTACAATAATAACGGCAAACCCGAATATATAGAAATACCCATAGTTAGCGAATTGGGATTTGTAACGTTCGGCTTTAACCATGCTTCATCTTATGTTATCACGACGGAAATATTAAAAGGCAGTGTAATTAAAAAAGCGTTGCCAAGAATGACAACACTTTAGCGCCTTACTATGAAAAGTCCAAAAGTGAAAATATCGTAAAAATAAAAAGTATGGTTGGTGGAAAGTTTACTTTTGTGGCTCCCTCACAAGGTCAATGTTAAGCTCCATTTTAAAAAAATTTATTAAGACCGTTTTGAAGTGATAAAACCCTATTACTCTGACTAAATATATATACCACTTAAAACTTCAACCAAAAAGCTGTGTTCACGTTCCAAAACCCTCTGCGCAAGAGTTTCTGGGGTGTCCGTCTTATAGACGGGCACCCTTGTTTGTGCGACAATATCACCGCTGTCATACTCGGCATTTACCTTGTGAATGGTTATGCCCGTGAATTCTTCACCGGCCTCCAAAACAGCCTTATGAACGTTTATTCCAAACATACCCTTTCCGCCGTACTTGGGCAAAAGCGCAGGATGTATGTTCAAAATTCTGTCGTTATAGACATCAAGCACATTGTCTCCAAGTTTTTTCAAATACCCCGCAAGGAAAATCATATCCGTTTCATATTCTTTCAGTATGCGTAAAATCTCATTATCAAGTTCATTCCCAAGAATTTTCTGAGACATATGAAAATGAGGTATACCTTCATTCTTTGCGCGCTGCAATGCAAAAGCATCAGAGTTGTTGCTTATAACGACGCAGACCCTTGCATTAATTGCACCGCTCTTACAGCCGTCTATGATAGCCTGTAAGTCGCTACCGCCGTGTGATGCAAAGACGGCTATATTTTTTACTTTCATGCTTTCACTACCTTTCAATCCTGCATATGCTTTTATAGTCACAATAGTCACAAGCGTACTTCTTGCCTTTTTTGTACGGCCTTTTTGGAATACTTCCTCTCTTTATCTCCGAACCAAGAGATTGAATCTTGTCAAAAACAAAGCTTCTTAGGTTATCGAAACCTTCCTTGTCCGTAACCCTTGAAACGCTTCCGGGTTCTCCGTCCTTTTTCATATAGACAGGAATAATCGAAGATTGCCCGACAAGACCGGTGTCCATTGCATCTATGAGTTCTTTATCTGAGAGCACAAGCCCGCTCATCTTGAATATACTTTCACGTTTATCCTCTTTGCCTTTCTCAAAAGGTACGAGAGGGTCTTTTATATTGAAATAAAATACGCCGCCCGGCAAAACCCTTATGTCTAGGTTATCGTTATCATATCGTGCTTGTAGGGATTTTATAAACACGTCAAGATAGAGAATAAGTTGTAGCTGCATACCCGAGTAAATGTCCTCTATATCAAAGGTTTTCTTTCCGGATTTATAATCTATAATTTTTACATAATGCGTTTTACCGTTTTCCCATATATCTATGCGGTCTATGCGTCCGCGCAAAACAACGCGCTGTTCGCCGCCGTCTTTGTCAGACAGAGTTATCGCCAACTCTGTTATCGGTTCCTTAAATGCAAATTCTGTGGACAGCGGTCTGAACTTACCCGCTTTTATATGGTTTGTAAGCGCGTTTAATGAAGCCTTTGCTATACGCTTCAAGCGGCGCAGAAGATAGTTGTTCGCGGCGGTTTCATTGAAGATTTCAAATTCATCCGTTGTGAAGCCCTCAACAAAGTCCTCAACATCCTTCTCGTCAGCTTCATTCCATGCCTTTCCTATCTTTTCAAGATGTTTCATGAAACTATCCAGTATAAGGTGAAAGAGGTTACCTATGTCCATAGCCTCAACCTCATAAAGCTTGCGTTTCTTCGCATTTAGATTGTGCTTGAGGAAGTAGGCAAACGGACAGTTAGCGTAGCTCTCAAGCAATGAGGCCGAGGTGCTTAGGTTGTTTCCGTAATAAGACGCTACTGTTGTTTGGGATAGGCTTTCCGCAGAAAATTCATCCGAGATTATAAATTCGTCCGTATCAGGCTGTAAGGTGATGTATTCATGTTGAGGATAGAGTTTTTGTATGTATGGGAGAAAATGTGATGCACGAAGTGACTTGCCATCAACGGAGCTTTGAGAATAGCTGATGAATAATTCTTGTGTGGGCTTTTGTACAGCTGTGCGTATAAGAAACCAATCTGCAGAAATCTGCGTCTTTATGTCTGGTGCAAGAGGTGTACCTGTTGAAAGAAGAAAGGTTCGTTCATCATCTGAAAAAAGCCCGCTATCCTCTTTTTTTCCGGGCATAACACCCTCGTTGAGACCGAGAACAAACAAGGCTTTTATATGCCCAAGCCTGGAGCGCTCTAAATCACCTATGATAACCTGTTCCTGCATAGGCGGTATAACGCCTACGTCTATCGCCGAAAATCCTACCGTAACCAAGGAAGAAAATTCGTAAATCGTCATTTTCTGCTCACTTAAGATAGCCACAAGATTATCAAATAAATCACAAACGCTGTTCCAAACCGAAACGCTTACTTTGTCGTTTTGTTCTGAAAGCAAATTTTTAATCCCAAGGCTAATAAGACATTCAAAAAGCTTTTCACATAAATAGCGAACCTCAAAAGACTTCTTATTTGTGACAAAGTCCTTAAAAGGCGCAAGCATCTTAAGCAATTTCTCTCTCAAAAGGTTAATGGAAAGAAGATTATACTTTGCACCACCATACATGAAGGTTTTATCCCAGCGATAGTTAGCAATGCCGTACTCAAGTACATAATTTTCCAAGATATCGCATTCATCAGGCGTGAAGAACATATATGTTTTTAAAAATCGAAACACAGACTCATATGAAAAATCATAGGCCACAATGTCCAATATGCCTGAAATGGTTTCAGTAAGAGGATGAAACACCGGACGATTCTCGTCCACGAAAACAGGTATGCCCACAAGGGATAGCGTTGCTTTAAGGCTTTTATAATAAGAAGGCGTTGTAATAATGGCTATGTCCTTACAACTATATCCTTCGTTCAAAAGTTTCTGTATCCCGTTAAGTGCAAACCTTATCTCCTCATATTTGTTTATGCCCGAAAATATGCAAACTTTCTTATCAGCATCTGTTTTTTTGGCATACAAAAGAACGGTGCTTATCGACGTACCCTGCTTGTTTGCAGTTTTTGTCAGTTCATTCACCGTTCTTTTTATAGAGTTAAGCGGGTCTGTATCACTAATATCGTTATAGATTGTAACTTTCTCACCAAGCGGCAATGTCAAGCTTACTTCACAGCGTTTCATAAGCTTAGAAATTATACGCAGCTCCTGTGGTGTGAAGCCTAAAAATCCGTCCAGCCATATTTTTGCGTTATCAAATAAGCTAACCTCATCCATATGCATAAACAGCAAATCCAACGCATCCTCGTCAGACAAGTAACGGCTTTGGATGTAGTCATTATAACGTCCGTAAAGCAAGGCCAAGTCCTTAAGCTTAACAGACAAGCTCTGTTCATTGGGTGAGATATTCTTGGCTAGGTTTAAAATTTCTTCAGATGATAGGCAGTACTGCCTAAACTCCGAAAAGCTTTTGGATAACTTTTCGACAAAGCCATCCTTTTTTGCAACATAACTGTAAAACAAAAGTGTGTTTATGTTTTCGTCCAAAAGCCTTTTAATAAGCATATGTTTCGAGGGTTCATCCAAAAGCTTATCGGAAGGACGGCCTATCTCCGAAAAACAAAAATAGGCCAACCGCTTAAAGCTCAAAACATTAACAAATACGGCAGATTTACCTTCCATACGTGAAATGAGAGAGCGTTCCGATTCAAGAGAGTATTGCTCGGGCACGATAAGAATGCGCCGACAGTCACAATCTTGGATAATCTCGTTATAACATAGCTCGGTTTTACCGGCTTTGGTTTCTCCGAAGATGTACCGTAAAGACATTAGGCATCCTCATCCTCGTCGTCCCAATCATCATCTTCGTCATCCCAATCTTCATCGTCGTCTTCATCTTCTTCACACATTTCAAACAACCCGTCAAACGCAGAAACGACAGTATCAAACTCCGTGTCAGATTCGATATTATCAAGTGATACCTCGTCGCCGTTTTCCTGGTATCTGTAAACAAGAACTGCATCGTCTTCTAAAGGAAGGAGAGCGATATAATCTCTTGTCACACCGTCAACAGTTACAGGAAGAACGCCTAAAATCTCACATTCGAGATTTTCGTTGTCATCAACAGTGATGAAAACTGTTTCCCTATCATGTCCACCACAGCTGCAACCGGAACCGCAACCACAACTGTCACAATCGTCATCACAGTCATCGTCGCAGCCTTCCATAAATAATTCAAAATCTTTTGACATATAAATCCACCTCATTATATAAATTTCCTAATAACAGTAACATTATACCATACGAATGCCGTTTTGTCTGGAATTTTTCAAAAATTTTTTCCAAGAGTTTTTCATAAAAGTTCGCCAAAACTTGTTTTAAAATCCTCAAAGTCCTTATCTGTAAGTGGTTTTACATCCCAGTGTATGTTAACGTTGTCGTTCGGATTTCTTAAAATTACATGGATATGGAAATGGTTAATGGTTTGCCCTGCAACCTCTCCGTTGTTTTGAAGGATATTTATTCCCTCGCAACCGGTGAGACCTTTTAATCTAACCGCTGTCTTTGCCGTTAGTTCAAATGCCTTGGCTGTAAGTTCTGCATCTTTCGCAAGCTCATAAATGTTTTCAACGTGCTTTTTTGGTATAACAAGCGCATCTCCGAGGCTTGCCGGAAACTTGTCTAATATAACCATAAAGTTTTCATCCTCATATAATTTAAACGAGGGGATTTCATTCTCTGCAATTTTACAAAAAATACACATATTCATTCTCCTTTATATTTTTTAAACGTCCCAATAAGCGTTCGCTATTTTTGCAAGCAAGCTGTGTGGGTCATTGTCGTCAATAAGCCAATCAATAAAAAACTGTTCCACATCCTCATCGTTCTTTATTTCGCTGAGTATTTTAAATGCCTGTATTTTTAATTCACAGTATTCAAGCTTCTTGACAGTTAAAAGTTTGTAGACATTAAGCACTCAAAGAATCGCAGTATACCGAATGCTCAGATTGAACGGCACGAATTAAACGTGTTATAACTAAATC
>CAYPQA010000010.1:0-31100 GCA_964412725.1 uncultured Eubacteriales bacterium | reverse complement strand
TAAAAGGACAGCATGTATGGAATTAATAACAAAATGAAAGTAGTGAACCTTACCCACCTTGCAATTGTAAAACAAAATATTGTTATAAATATAAACGTATTATACCAAAAGCTTGCGTTGTAATCTGAATATGCAATTTCCGCATAGTAAGCGCCTCTTATATAATTGTTCATATACTTATCCTCTGTGAAAACTCTCCCAAAAGATTCATTGTATTCATCAAAACTTCTCGGCCTTTCTGTTACTCCAATGAACAAAGCTGAAATTATGACAAATATAATTACAATAAACAATACCCGATTCAACACACTTCTCTTATATCTTTTGATAAATGTTACAAATGCCAATAATGCTAAGAGAATATAATTCAAACAAAAAATAATCTGATTATATTCAAACGAAACCAGAGAATATCTGAACTCACGATAATGTAAGCAATAGTATTCCGTTTGAGTGTACAAAAATATACTGTAAGCAATAATTAAAATATAAACTAAAATGATAGCTTTATTTGACTTTAATAATTCAATCATACTCACCTTTGTAATAAATTTATTACCCTTTCTTCATATACTTCTTTAAGTATATCAATACTCTGTCAATATTTTTAATGCGAATATTAACTCCCTTACAACCGCATTATAGACATTAAGCCCCTTTCTTGTAAGCTTGAGACGGAATGGGGCTTTTGTTATTGTCAGAAAATCATCAAGCTTTTGCGCCGAACGTAGTAACGCTCGCGCTCTGTCTATACCGAATTGGGCTTCAAACGCATCACAATCTATGCCGTCAATCAGGCGTAAGCCAAGGAATATGGTTTCTTCAATGCAGTCCTCTAAGGTCAACACAGGTTCGTAAGCTATAGAGTTTGCCCTATTTGTACAGTATTCGTCAAATATCCTTGTGTTTGAAAAGCGACGGTTTCCAATCAGAGAATGTGCGCCAAGCCCTAAGCCCAGATATTGTAAACGTGTCCAGTAACCTATATTGTGTCGGCATTCGTAGCCGGCATTCGCAAAGTTAGAAATTTCATAATGCTTGAAGCCGTTGTCTGTAAGGTAATCCACCGCATAATTATATTGCTCAAGCTGTGCGTCCTCATCCTCAACTAGCTTGCCTTCATGCCAAAGGCGATGAAAATGCGTGCCCTGCTCAATGGAGAGACAATATGCTGAAATATGCTTGGGTTTCAGCGAGACAACGTATGAAAGACTGTGTTTGAAATCCCTCATGGCTTTTTCTCGTGGGGATGGTAAACCGTAAATAAGGTCTGTGTTGATATTCTCAAAGCCTGCGGCTACGGCGTCATTATAGGCGCAATCAAAATCCGCAAGCCTGTGTGTGCGTCCAAGCAACGCAAGGTTGTCGTCCTCCGCGGCTTGAAGCCCCATGCTTAAGCGGTTGAAGCCGCCTTTGCGTAGCATAGAAAGACCGCTCCGTTCTATCGTGTTGGGATTAGCCTCTAATGTAATTTCAGCGTCTTTTGCTAAAAATGGCTTTAATCTCTCGAGTAATCTGCACAGCGTTTCTGCGGGCAAGATTGTTGGTGTTCCGCCTCCGAAAAACACGCTTTCCTGACCTTGTGATATACTAACCTCATCAAGCTCTTTAAAAAGTGCGTTGACATAACTGTCAACGCACTTTTTCTCTGTAGATTTATCAAAAGATAAAAAATCGCAATAATGGCATTTGGAGCGACAAAACGGTATGTGTACGTATATCATAAGCCCATCCCCTCAACAAGCACTGGCAATTTGTCCTTTGACGGCGTTACATACGCAGTCTGGTTTGTCTCATATATAACAAAACCCGGTTTGGAACCGGCAGGTTTCTTTACATGGCGTTTTTTTGTGTAATCAACGGGCACCATTGAACCATTCTGCGCCTTGCTGAAATATGCGGCGAGCATTGCGCCCTCTTCTATGGTTTTTGCTGGAGGTTCGGAGTTATTGGTTCGTATTATAACGTGTGAGCCCGGGATATTCTTGGTATGCAGCCATATATCATTACCTTCTGCAAAACGCATTGTCAATTCATCATTCTGCTTGTTGTTCTTGCCTACATAGATGTCAAAACCATCCTCGGATTTATAATGCAGCCATTGCGCCTTCTTCTGCCTTTTTTGCTTTTTAACACCCTTCTTAATGTATCCAAGTTCTCTTAACTCGTCTCTTATCTCCTCAATATCAACCTCTTCAAAACAGCTTTCAATTGCACTCATAACACTTTCAAGGTACAAAAGTTCCTCTCTGTTCTGTGCAGACTGTTCCTCTAAGGCCTTTTCTGTACGCTTGTTTTTTTGGTATTTTTTATAATAGGCCTGTGCGTTTTCTGTGGGCGTCTTGCTCTTGTCAAGCGGTATAGATACCGTGCTTTGGTCATAATAATTTTCTACAACCGCAACATCCTGCCCCGCTTGTATTCGATATATATTCGCGGTGAGAAGCTCTCCGTAAAGCCTTTCCTTCTCTAAGTCCTTAATCTCATTCCTTGTTCGTTCGAAAAGCTCTGTCTTTTTCACACAGCGTTCAATATTCTGTGAAATAATCTTACTCACATCAGCGGATTTTTGCGAAAGTCTAAAACGTGTTTCCTTCTCACGATAATATTCCTCAAGCATAACAGAAACCGTCTCAAATGTACGTGAAGGCAAGCTTTCGTACATCTTTAACGCAAGCGAGTAAAACTCTCCGCCCTTGCCCAAGTCATATATAAGCGGATTGAATTCCTCTTTTTTAATTTCATTCACAAAACCCGAAAATTGTTGCGCAATTGCCCTTGCACTGTTTTGGGCGGCTGCATCCGAGTTTGGTGAAAATCCAGACTCAACACGCGCCCTATGGCAAATCTCTGTAGCCGCAAGAGGCGATATCCCATTAAAGCTTTGATAAATACTGTTCTTATAGGCTCTGGCCTGCTCATTAATTATGCAGTCAAATAGGCTCTCGTCCTGTGTCAAAGGGTCAAGCTTGTCCGATGGAGGCGCAACATATGTACGCCCGGGCAAAATCTGCCTAACCGAACTCATTTCAAGCGTAACGCGTTTTGCAGAATCTATAACCGTACCGTCCTCGTCCACAAGGATGATGTTGCTATGCTTGCCCATAATCTCAACGATAAGCCGTTTCTTAACATTATCGCCCATTTCATTTACCGTATCAAACCAAAGCTCAAGTATTCTCTCGAATTTTGGTTGTATACAGTCGCAAAGCTTTCCGTTTAAATTCTTTCTAAGCACCATGCAGAACATAGGTGCCTGGAGTGGATTTTCCTTTGCTTGGTTTGTAAAATGCACCCTAGGTGCATTCGCACAAGCCGAAAGCAGTAAGTTATAGCTTGCACCATAACCCCTGAATTTTATAATAATCTCATCACGCTCGGGCTGATAAATTTTATCAACCCTTGCGCCGCAAATTTTCTTAATCTCCGACCGTATTCCGGCCAGAACTACACCATCTAAAGGCATAACAAACTCCTTTTAAAAAACAAAATTAATCATTGGGTATTTTACAAAAGGCTCTTACTAGACTTGCCTCGGCCTGTATCTTAAGCGGCACTGCAAAAACCTCAAACTTCGTAACATTTAACAAAGGCTCTAAGCCGGTTATATTTTCAAGTATGTTAATAGAGTTGGCCAAAAGCTTTTTATGAATAACAAACGGAATCTTATCCGGTGAAGGTGTATCAAGTCCAAGCATTTTTATTTTCTTGGAAATGAAAAAATCCACCAACTCCATATCTATAACAGGGAAGTCGCTATAATATCTTTCGGGTGAATCTAACAGATTACAAAAATCCGTAAATAATAAGACTATATCACCTTCGGAAACAAGCTTATCATACTCATCCTTATACGTTATCGTCTGCACACCTCGTACATCAAGCAAAACCCCATTGCCCATAAAATTGTCTAAAGGCATCAAGTCAACAGTCAAATCCTCGTTAAGTAAATGCATGGGAATGTCTACATGTGTACCTGCATGTAAAGCTGTTTGCAAGTAAAAAGAATTACAGTGATCCCTGTTTATCATCTTGTTATGTTTTAAAGATACCCCCATATCTCCAGGATAGACAGGCATACTGTCAGATATCGCATAACTTATATCAACAATTTTCATTACTTATGATACTTACCTCCAGCCATAATCGTAAACACCCTGTATAACTGTTCAGCAAGCATTAACCGTACAAGCTGGTGCGGAAATGTGAGCTTAGACAGAGACAATTTGAAATCACTTGCTTGTTTAACTTGTTCGGACAGCCCAAAGGAACTGCCAATAACAATGATAAAATTACTGCTGCCGTTTGCAGCTTGTTTGCTCAATGTTTGAGCAAGCTGTTCAGAGCTCAAGCTTTGCCCCTCTACACAAAGGCTAATAACATAACGATTTTGAAAAGATGAAATCCTTTGAAGTATTGCATCGCCCTCAATATAAAGCCCTTGTGCTATCTGAGCTTCAGAAGGTTCTGCGGGCAAACGGTATTCAGCAAGCTCTGTAATTTTTAATTTGCAGTAACGGCTAAGTCGTTTCGCATATTCCTCAATGCCCTCGGTTAAATAACGTTCCTTAAGCTTACCAACAGTTATAATTTCAACATTTATCATACGTTCACAGTCCTAAGCTTTATTATAAACTCGTTTCTATAAAACCCTATACCATAGCAGTGAACCGTTTCCAACCCACGTCTATGTGCGCCTTCAACATAGCCGCGTTTGAAAATCTGCTCAAGTGCTTTATCCGTCACACCTTCAAGATTTTCCTCTCTGTCGGTTTTCTTAAACTCCAAGATAGCCCCAATCCTTTCATAAGTGCCTGACTTCGGACATATGAAAAGATCGCTGCGACCACGCCCCATATTTGCGTTGGATTCATAGTAATAATCTTGTCTTAGAAATTGCATCATCCCCAATATAAACGCATGATACATACGTTCTGGTGCAGACCTTGATGTGTCAAAGTATGAGAATGCATTTTCTATGAGGTTTTTAAATAAATCTCCGAGCATCTCCGCATCGCCCTCAAGCATTGTTGCAAAGAAAGCCTTAACAACACCACTACCACTCCATTCAACAAACCATGCTTTGACAATGTCCTTCATCATAAACCGCACTTCTTTGTTGGGTATCTTTAGAGCATACTCGTTATTCTCATCACAATGTGGCTCTGCAAGTGACAAATAGCCCGAATACAGCAGAAAACTCCAGACAGCATCTCCGCTTTTGCTCAAATCCATGTATGTTGTTTCGTCTTTAATAGGTCTTCTTATAGTTGCGCCGTCAGTCAATTCATTCAAAACCTCTTTGAAATGCATGTCTTTCTTTGCAAACTCATCGCGTAAAAGCCTGTCACTGCTTGAGTTGTACCAGTAAAAGCCAAGCGGCACGTCATCATCCTTTGAAAGCATATTTATTATAGACCAAGGGTTGTATATTTTTACACCGCCGAACAGATAGCCATTGTACATATCCCTTATTTGTCTCATATCCCTGTTCGGTGCGTTGATACCTACAGCCGCGTTAACATCGTCCTCTGTGAATCCGAACTTATCCGCAAAGGATTTCTCCTTTATGTTATAAGATGCAAAGTTATTGAACTTAGAGAACAAGCTTTCGCCCGCTATCTTTGTAACCCCTGTCATTACAGCCTTGTCAAGGTAAGGGTTTGTTTTCATAGCCTCTCCAAAGAAAACCTGCATAAAAGCAATAATTTCACGATAATACCCGTTTTGGTAACCTTCGTGTATGGGGTTATCATATTCGTCTATAATCAAAAACGCCTTTTGACCATGGTAGTCATAAAGCCATTTAATGAGGTATGACAAGCTGTTAGAAAACTCAACTATAAATTCTGGATTTCCGCTTAAAATTTTATTAAAACGTTTCTTATCAACATCATCCAATCCTTCAAAGAGATAAGTAAAATGCTTAAAAAACATACTTATGAGGTTACACATACTTGCAATACAATCGTTCCAATTTAAGCAAGAAATCCCCTTAAGAGTTAAGAACACGGTAGGTGACTTTTGGAAACGTTCACGGCAAGCGGGTTCGTTCCAGATTTTCAAGCCTTGAAAATATTTTGTATAATCCCTCTTATTATTGCAGGACAGAAACGCATCAAGCATAGTCATATTAAGCGTTTTTCCGAAACGTCTTGGACGCGTTATCAAAAGTACTTGGCTTTTACACTCAAGCACTTCTTTAACAAATAAGCTTTTATCAACATAGTAGCCGTCATTTTCCATAAAGTTTACGAATATATCCGTTCCAATAAGCACACTACTCATTTTCAATCACCATCGTCCTTACCTCATTAAAAGTTACTGTCCCTTTATTTCATTGAGCAATGCTAGAGTAATGTCTTTTGCAATTGTCGAAGCCTGCGTGCAGTTGGTATCAAAATTCTCTATCCCATGATGCGTCGGTGTGTCGGTTATTGTTCTTATAGCGATGAAAGGGATTTTGTTAACATAACAAACATGGGCAACGCTCCCTGTCTCCATGTCAACCGAAAGTGGTTGATGCTTTTCGTTGATTGTTTCTCTACCAGTATCATCAATAAAAGCCTCACCTGTAACCATTCGCCCAAAAAATATTTTGTGACCTTGCACGGTATTCAAAACAGCCTTTTTAGAAAGCTCCAATAATTTAGAATCAGACTTTAAATAAACCGATTCCAGCCAAGGATGGAAACCTGTCAAAATCTCTTCGTGAACGTCATGATATACAACTTCGGTAGAAATGACCGTATCAAAAATATCAAGCTCATTTGTCATACCACCGCAGGTTCCCGCATTAATCATCATAGTCACATCATAGCAATCAATGAGGATTTGCGTTGCAATGGCAGCATTCACCTTACAGACGCCACTAAACAATGTAACTATGTTAACCCCGTTTATTACACCCTCATAGATTTTCAGCATTGCTTTTTCCGTTATTTTGCAATTCTCTATATGCGGTAGAAACGGTTCCAGTTCTCTATCTCCAGCACATACTATGCCTATTTTTAACATAACAACAACCCCCATAATAATGATAACGAATTATCTATTGAATGCAAAGATTAAAATATAAATCATAAGACTAGCCACAGAAATTATAAGGTTCTTGCGCGCCTCTTTAGCTGTTTCGGTTTTATAATACACAATGGCAAATGCACAGCTCAGTAATAATGGCAGCAACAACCCTAAGGCTTTTGGTAATGTGTTTCCCGCACCGCCACCCAAAGTTATCTGTACGACCAATGTTTCAGGCAGTTTAAAATAACCGACTATAGCAAGCACAATAGAAATTGCAATTACGGAAATGGTAATAATTAACTTTTTGTTTTTCACTTATTAACCCCACCTATAAACAATAATACCTTCTCAATATAAAAAAGCGGCAAAATCACAAGGAAAATGCCGCATTAGACCTACTTTTTGTCCAAGAAAATGGATAGAATTCTGGAAATATAGCTCAATGTAGCTATCTCGTCACCACGCCAAACACGATTGTCTTTGCAATCGTCAAAACCAATAAATCCCTTTGTTTTTCCGTTGAGTACAATTGCGCAGTGAATCAGAGACTTAATGCCCTGACTGCTAAGAATTTCGTAGCTGTATTTAGAAAGAGTTGATAAGTCATTGCAATAGAACACTCCGTCAACATTGTACTTTAAAAGCGCTTTATCCATTTGTTCGATTGGTATGTTTTGAAGGTTTTCAATTTCTCTAGTTACGCCGTTTGCACACCATTCGTAAGTATTGTTTGTGTGTAAACCATCATCTGTATATTCAAATATATAACACCTATCTACGTTAAATCGTTTTCCTATGATAGCCAGGATCATATTTATCGTTGTATGGATATCTTTGGTTTCATAAAGCATTTCAAATATATTGTAAATCGGGTCGTTCGCAAAATAGCTCGCAACAAAGCGTTCTGCATCCCTTATAGGTTCTATGTCCTCCATCGTTCCGGAGGATATGCGCTCGTGATAGATTGTGTAACAATCCTTGCCTCTTTGTTTGGACTGGTAAAGAGCCATGTCTGCGGCGTGATATAGTTCATCAAAGGTTATGCCATGCTCTGGAGAAAAGGCTATGCCAACGCTGCCTGAGATTTTATATTGGTTTTGCTTTCCGGAGTAGGTGTGGCGGAAGGCTTCGCATAATGCATTGGCTTTTTCTGAAACAATGTCGTCGTTAGTAATATTTCTTAAAAACACAACGAACTCGTCGCCGCCTAAACGTCCGACAACATCGCTATCCCGAAACAACGATTTAATCTTAGCAGAAATATCCACAAGAACCGCGTCACCAAATTGATGTCCGAGATTATCGTTAACGCCCTTAAAATTGTCTATATCAACAATAAGCAAGGCAAAGCGTTCATCTATGCTTTTTTCAAGCAAGCGCTCAATGCGCTGTTTAGACTCTATTTTATTGTAGAGTTTTGTAAGAGAATCCGTCTCTGCTCTGGCTTGAAGTTCTTCCATACGCTCCTTTTGTCTTGTTATGTCCGTCATTTTCCCTATAGCCTTTATAGGTGTAGACATAATGTCTAAAATTAGCTTATATTGCACATTATACCAAACGTGCTCCCCGTCATATTTAACAAGCTCAATTTCACAGGAATAGTATTTATCCCCGTTGTTTATGCGTTCAACAAGCTCCCAAAATGTTGAAATGCTTGTTTCGGCAATGATACGAAAATACGATGATAAGGCGTTTGGAAAGTTCTCCAACCGGTTTGGTGTCCTGAAATGCTGAGAAAAATTACCCGAGAAATAAACGGTTTTTTCAACCAAATCATAGTCGAAGATAATATCGTCTGTAATCTCAAGAATAAGCCGGCTATGCTCACGCTCGCGGTAAAGCTGTTCCATAATCTCCTTGCGCATTGTGGTGTCAACAAAGGATAGATACAGCATATTGGCGCCATCGTCCTCCCTCATAAGCCCACGTACAATAACCCACTTGCGTTTGCCGCATTCAGCGGTTAAATCATATTCGGCGGTAAATCCCTTGGAAAGCTGTGCATTTGCAATGGCTGAGCTAATCATCTGACGTACAGAACGTTTATTTATAAGATCCGCCACAGTTTCGGCACAATCTGCATCTATTTCAAAAATCTGAGCCGTCATATCGCTTATATAAAGAACCTTTTCCTTTTTTAAGTCGATAATCATGACCGCAACCTTTAGATCGTTAAAAATCCTGTAATCCATCTCAATCCTCCGCTATCAGCATGTCTTTAAAACAGAAATGCCTGTAGTTATCCTTTTTATCGTCTCCTCCTTACCCAAAATATATGCAAGTTCGGTAGCTCCGCAGGGAGAGGATGGTTTGCCGGACAGAGCCGTTCTCAAAGGCCACATAACCTGTCCGTTTTTAAAGCCAAGCTTTTCCACAATGCCCATAACATAGGAATGAATAGCTTCGTCCGTCCATTCAATCTCAGATAGTCCAGATAAAAGTGCTTCGAGCGCGGTGAGTGCTATTTCCTTCGTAGTCTTCATCTTTTTGTGTTCATAAAGGTCGGCGGAATAATCCGGCAACGCAGGAAGGAAATCAACCAAGGATGGCGCTTCTTTAATGAAATTTACGCGGCTTTGAAGCCATCCGGCAATAGTTTTAAGGTCAAACTTATCACCTAAAACCTCTGTCAAGTAAGGTAAAGCTGCCTTATAAAATTCGTCAAATGGCATACGCTTAATATGCTCAGAATTAAACCATGTCAATTTAACAACATCAAATACAGACGGGGATTTACTTATACCCCTAACATCAAAGCACTTGATAAGCTCATCCAAAGTAAAAATCTCCTGATTGTCTGAAGGGCTCCAACCCAATAATGCAATGTAATTTATAAGTGCAGAAGGCAAAAAGCCTTGCTCAACAAGCTGGACAAATGAGGCCGCGCCACGTCTTTTGGATAGCTTTTCACCGTTTGCGTCTGTCACAACAGGCAGATGAACATAGGTAGGAATGTCCCAACCAAAGGATTTATATAAAAGATTATATTTTGGTGTTGACGAAAGATACTCGCTGCCTCTCACTATATGTGTGATATCCATAAGATGGTCGTCAACAACGTTTGCAAAATTATAGGTAGGAAATCCGTCAGATTTGATTAGCACCTGATCCTCAATCTCTGCATTATTTACGGTTATTGTTCCATAAACTTGATCCGTGAAACTTGTTTCTCCTTCTGGAATAAGCTGTCTTATAACATAGCTGTCCCCGTTTGCGAGCCTTTCCTTTATTTCTTCATCCGAAAGTTTGAAGCAACGCCTATCATATTTTGCAAATTTCTCATCAGCAGAACCGTTTGAAGATTTTTCATCCTTTCCACAAAAACAATAATAAGCAGCCTTCTTCTCAACAAGCATAAGCGCATAATCCAGATATGAATTTTTTCGCTCGCTTTGGATATAAGGGCCGTAATCGCCGCCCACATCAGGGCCTTCATCGTGACTTAATCCTGCGGTTTTAAGCGTTTCATATATAACATCAACAGCACCTTCAACAAAGCGCTCTTGGTCTGTATCTTCTATTCTTAAAATGAACCTTCCATTATCATGTTTCGCAATCAGGTACTCATAAAGAGCGGTTCTAAGGTTGCCCAAATGCATAAAACCGGTTGGGCTGGGCGCGTAGCGTGTTCTAATCATAGTTGCCTCCTGTGGAAAATCTCCAAGAATTTTTTACATACATTTTACAGGGAGTTTATCTCAAAACTTAATCTGTGTCAAGTTCAGAGGATTTTTTTTGGAAAAAAGTCTTGACATTATACAAAAAATTTTGTATGCTTACCGTGTTAGCACTCAACACTAACGAGTGCTAACAACTTCCTCAAAAGGAACGTGGTCTTTATGATTTTAAATGATAGAAAAATAAAGCTTTTAGAGGCCATAATTACAGACTACATCCAAACCGCTGAACCTATCGGAAGCCGCACAATCGCTAAAAAATATGATTTTGGCCTCAGCTCTGCCACAATAAGAAACGAGATGTCCGACCTTGAGGATATGGGGCTTATAACTCAGCCGCACGCGTCGTCCGGACGTGTACCGTCTGATAAGGGCTACAGGCTTTATGTTGATAGGCTTATGCAACACAGAGAACTTGATGTACACGAAAAGGACTTCTTGCAACAGCTTGTTTTAAAAAATATAAATCGTTTGGATTATCTATGCCGAGAGACTGCGAAAGCCATTGCGCTTTTAACAAACTGCATAACCATAGCCTCAGAGCCTACGGCCAAGCGTACAAAGATAAAATGCTTACAGCTTATGCCACTTGATGAGCGCACGGTTGTGCTTGTGCTTATTACGGACAGCAAGCTTGTTAAAAATGCAAAGGTAAGTCTCAAGGTCGCACCAGAGGCCGACGAACTTTTCCGGCTTGGAAATTATTTGAACTCTTTGCTTGAAGGTCTGTCCGTTGAAGAAATTCCGGATAAGGTTAAAAATTTGATTGAAGATGATGTTGCAAGTGGCGTATGTGTTCCTATTATAGAAACGCTTCTATCTATGCTTCAAACCGAGGACAACATTCAAGTTTACACTACAGGCGTCAAAAATATTCTGGAATTTCCGGAATTTAATGATATTGACAAGGCCAAGGAGCTTATAAACACGCTTGAAGAAAAGGATATGCTCATAAAACTTTTGGGAGACGACAGCGCAGGTGACGTTCAAATCGTTATCGGCAGTGAAAACTCCGTGAAAACCCTCAAGGATTGCAGCGTTGTGAAAACAACTTACAGGATTGGTGACAACACTTACGGCAATATAGGCATTATAGGTCCGACGCGTATGAACTATGCTCAGGCTGTTTCAATCCTTAATGACGTTGTTAACAATATAAATTATATATTATCCAATATGGAACCAAAATCTCTACCTTTAGGAGGAGCAGACAATGAAGAAAAAGACAAAAGAGGCTCGCCTTGACGAAAATATTGACAAGGCTATCAAGAAAGAAAATGAAGAAAATACAAATGAAACCAAGCCCGAGGCCGATGTAGTCGAAAACTCTACAGACGAAGTTCTGCCGGATCCAGTCGCAGAGCTTACCGATCGCTTACAAAGGACAATGGCCGAGTTTGACAATTTCCGTAAACGTACTGTAAAAGAAAAATCAGCTATGTTTGATATGGGCGTTAAGGACACAATTGAAAAATTCTTGCCCGTTATAGACAACTTTGAGCGTGCCATTCAGTACGCAGACGTTAAAGAAGGCAGTTTCTACAAAGGGGTTGAGATGATTTTACGCCAGCTCGAAAGTGCGTTAGATTTCATCGGCGTTGAAGTTATAGACGCTTGCGGCAAAACCTTCGATCCAAATATTCACAACGCAGTTGCACACGTTGAGGACGAGAGCCTTGGTGAAAACGAGGTTGTCGAAGTTCTGCAGAAGGGTTACAGATATAAGGGTACATTAATAAGACCCAGTATGGTTAAAGTAGCAAACTAAATATAAATTTTAAGGAGGATTATATATGGGAAAAATTATTGGTATCGACTTAGGAACAACTAATTCATGTGTTGCGGTTATGGAAGGCGGTTCTCCTGTTGTTATAGCAAACAGCGAGGGCATTAGAACCACACCGTCTGTGGTTGCATTTTCAAAGACAGGTGAGCGCTTAGTTGGTGAGACTGCAAAGCGTCAAGCTATCACAAACCCGGACAATACAGTTTCTTCTATAAAAAGGAAGATGGGTACAGATTATAAAGTTAAAATAAATGACAAGAGCTTTTCTCCACAGGAAATCTCCGCAATGGTTCTTCAAAAGATGAAAGCCGAAGCAGAGAGCTATCTTGGCGAAAAGGTTGAAAAGGCTGTTATAACCGTTCCGGCTTATTTCACAGACAGCCAAAGGCAAGCTACAAAGGACGCAGGCAGAATTGCAGGCCTTGAGGTTGAGCGTATTATCAACGAGCCTACAGCTGCAGCTTTGGCCTACGGCTTGGATAATGAAAAAGAGCAAAAAATCCTTGTTTATGACCTTGGCGGCGGCACATTCGACGTTTCAGTTATTGACATCGGTGACGGCGTTATAGAGGTTTTGGCTACAAGCGGTAACAACAATCTCGGCGGTGACGATTTTGACGAGCGTGTTATTAAACATCTTGTGGCTGAATTTAAAAAGACCGAAAATATGGATTTAAGCCAGGATAAGATGGCTATGCAAAGACTTAAAGAGGCCGCAGAGAAAGCAAAGAAAGAGCTTTCACAGGTTACATCTTCAAATATCAACCTGCCTTTCATCACAATGAACCAAGACGGCCCCAAGCATATGGATATCACGCTTACACGTGCAAAATTTGACGAATTAACCGCAGACTTGGTCGAAGCAACCGTTGGACCTGTTGAAACGGCTTTGAGAGATGCAGGCTTAAAGGCCTCTGAATTGGATAAGGTGCTTTTGGTTGGCGGTTCTACACGTATACCGGCTGTTGTTGAAGCCGTTAAGAGAATTACGGGAAAAGAGCCTTTCAAGGGTATTAATCCTGATGAATGCGTTGCTGTGGGCGCATGTATCCAAGGTGGTAAGCTTGCGGGTGACGCAGGCGCAGGCAACATCCTTTTGCTTGACGTAACTCCACTTTCATTGGGTATTGAAACCATGGGCGGCGTTTCCACAAAGCTTATTGAAAGAAATACGACCATACCAACAAATAAAAAGCAAATCTTCTCCACCGCTGCCGACAACCAAAGTGCGGTTGACATTAACGTACTTCAAGGCGAGCGTCCTCTTGCGAGAGATAACAAGAGCCTTGGCCAGTTCCGTTTGGATGGTATCGCACCGGCTCCAAGAGGTGTTCCACAGATTGAGGTTATGTTCGATATAGACGCAAACGGTATCGTTCACGTTTCTGCAAAAGACTTAGGCACAGGCAAGGAACAGAAGATTGCCATAACCGCAAGCACGAATTTGAGCGACGCAGATATAGACAGAGCTGTTAAAGAAGCAGAGCAATATGCAGAGCAAGACAGACTTCGTAAAGAAGCTATCGACACAAAGAACGAGGCTGATTCACTTATCTTCCAAACAGAAAAATTATTAAAAGACGTCGAAGATAAGGTTGACCCGAACGAAAAATCTGCGATTGAAAGTGAATTGGCAAACCTTAAGGGCATTAATGACGGACTTAACGCAGATAGTATGACAGAAAACGATACCCAAAACTTAAAAACTGCTATTGAAGGATACACAAAAGTTCTTAACGAATTTTCCACAAAGCTTTACCAAGGTGCACAACAAGCCGCTCAAGGCACAGAGAATGGAACACAAAATAATAACGATGATATTATAGACGCGTAAGCCGCAAAGGATGAGGCGATATGGCAAATAAAAGAGATTATTACGAAGTTCTGGGTGTGAATAAGCAAGCTTCAGACGACGATTTGAAAAAGGCGTATAGAAAGCTTGCAAAACAATATCACCCGGACGCAAACCCGGGCAACAAAGAGGCCGAAGAAAAGTTTAAGGAAGTAAGCGAGGCGTATGCCATATTAAGCGATGCGCAAAAACGCAAGAATTACGACCAATTCGGACATGCGGCCTTTGAAACCGGTGGTGGCGGTGGCGGAGATTTCTACTCATCGTTTGATATAAATGATATATTCAACAGCTTTTTCGGTAACGATGTGGGGGATATATTTGGCGGGGGTAGAAGACGCGGCCCCCGCCGCGGACGCGACGTTGAAACAACGTTGCAGATAAGCTTTGAAGAAGCTGTATTCGGAACCGAAAAAGAAATAAATATCTCTCTTAACGAAACTTGTACAACCTGTAACGGTTCAAAAGCCAAGCCCGGTACTACTGCCGAAAGCTGTCGTCAATGCGGTGGTTCAGGTCAGGAGAGGGTTTTACAACAGACCGTTATAGGTTCTATGACCTCCGTCCGCACCTGTAGCGTTTGCCGCGGTGAGGGTAAAATAATCAAGGAGCCTTGCCTAACCTGTCGTGGTTCCGGCTTTGTAAGGATGGCAAATAACATAAAGGTAAACGTACCTATGGGTATAGACAACGGTCAAACCATTCGTATGTCCGGCAAGGGTGAAGCTGGCGAACGCGGTGCACAACCCGGAGATTTGCTCGTAACCATATATGTAAGACCCCACAAGCTTTTCACAAGGCGAGAAACTAACCTCTATCTTGAAATGCCTATAACCTTTGCACAAGCCGCTCTCGGCGATGAGATTAGCATTCCTATTCTTGAATCCTTTGACAAAACAGGTGAGGAGAAATACACAATAAAACCGGGTACACAAACCGGTACTGTTGTAACAATAAGAGGCAAGGGCGTTCCGAATGTGCGAAACAATCGTATCGTCGGAGACCTCCATGTAACCCTAAAGGTTATCGTTCCAACAACCTTAACAGACAGACAAAAACAAGCCTTGAAAGCCTTTTCCGACGAAATGGGCGAGGAACACAAGGAGATCCGCAAGAGCTTTTTGGATAAATTAAAAGGAATTATAAAAGATTAATAAAGACCGTAATAAGTTGTATCTATATATTTGGAAATTATTGACCAATATATAACTTACAGTTTATTACGGTCTTTTATTTTTGAATATTATTTGTGTTATGTGGAATATTACATAAACAAATAAAGACAGAAAGGAGATGAGTCATTGAAAGCTCTTGTGTATGAAGGGGTTAAAAATGTTAAGGTGAAAAATGTGGATGATCCATCAATACAAAAAGATGATGATATTATCGTTAAAGTTACATCCACAGCAATATGCGGTTCTGACTTGCATCTTCTGCACGGAATGATACCAAACTTGAAGAAGGGAACCGTTCTGGGGCATGAGACTATGGGTATCGTTGCTGAGGTAGGCAAGGGTGTTACAAAGGTAAAAAAAGGGGATCGAATTATCGTTCCGTTTCCTGTAGCTTGCGGCCATTGTTGGTATTGTGAACATGAATATTACAGTCAATGCGACAATTCAAATGAATACGGAGACTGTGGAGGTATACTTGGGTACACTGACACAATGGGCGGTTATGACGGTGGACAGGCCGAATTACTACGAGTACCGTATGCGAATGTCGGCCCTATTAAAGTGCCCGAAGAACTCTCAGACGAACAAGTGCTGTTTCTGACCGACATTCTGCCTACTTCCTATTGGGGCATAGAGCAGGCGAAAGTCAAGTCAAACGACACAGTGGTTATTCTCGGTTGCGGGCCGGTTGGCCTGTTGTCTATTAAGTGGGCGTATTATTTTGGTGCAAAACGGGTTATTGCGGTAGACTGTGTAGACTATCGGCTGCAAAAGGCAAAAGAATTTGGCGCAGAAACAATCCATTTAGAGCACCAAGACCACACAGGTGACTTGATTAAAGAAATGACCCATGGTGGTGCTGATGCAGTTATCGATTGTGTTGGTATGGATGGCAAGATGACGAAATTTGAAATAATTGAAACCGCGTTAAAACTGCAAGGCGGTTCTAAATCGGCAATTGAACTTGCGGCACAGGCGGTTCGCAAATGCGGTATAGTTCAATTTGTTGGGGTTTATGGCGGCAGATATAATATGTTTCCGCTAGGAGATTTCTTCGGAAGGAACATTACCCTGAGGATGGGGCAATGCCCTGCAAATGCATATATACCCAAGATACTTGACTTGATAGAGTCCGGGAAATTTACAGCCACCGACATTATCACACACAAACTTTCCTTGAACGATGCAGAGCATGCCTATGATATCTTTGAAAAGAAAAAGGACAACTGTATCAAGGTAGTTTTAAAGCCATAATCTAAGGAGGAATTATCAATGAAATTAGCTTCTCACGAGGTACACCAGTTAAGTGAATTAACTTTGAGCTGCGTAAACTCAATTACGAATATGGCTTTGTTTTTAAGCTGTGTTAAAGATTCACAGTTAAAGTCTCTAATTGAAAAACACTTTCCTTTTCATATCAAGGATTATAACACAAAGGTAGAATATCTGAGCCGTTCAGAAGGTGCCAAAACCGGACTTCCTGTACCGGAGTTCACAAAAATTCTTGATTGCTATACAAAATCCCCTGTTGCTCCGCAACCGGTTACACCCAGAACAAAGCTTGAGAAAATGGAGGATAGAGAGATTGCGACAGCCTATATGTTGACATTAAAGCGTGCGGGCAGAGAGTACGCATGGGCTGCAATGGAGATGAGCAATCCCGAAATCAGGTGTTTTTGTGAATGTGCTTTCACAATGGCTTCACATCATGCATACGACATTTGGCAATGGATGGTACAAAAGGGATACTATGCACTTGATGAAGCACCCCAAAATGAACTAAATGCCATAAGTAGCATGTATTATACTGTGAAGGATGAAACTGCTCCAAAAGTTTAAGATTTATAATCTAAAGAGAGGGTATAGCAAAATGGGATTTCTGCTACACCCTCTCTTGTTTTTAAGAAATTGATTACTTTTTAACCTTACCAAGCATACTTTCCATTTTCGCTATTGTATGAATAGAAATCTGCATATGTCAGGTTGAATACAGGTTTTTTGAATGCAGAAATAGGAATTTTACGTTTAATTATTTGCTGTAAAAATCCTGTATTTGAAATGTCGCCCTGCACAAGCGCAAATGTAAGTATACCGTTATCAATAATATATTTTTCATATTTGTTGCAGCTTTCTCTTTTTATGACTTCTCCCGATTGCCCTTCGGTGTCTTTGCCTACAGATAAAGTTGTAAGGCCAAAGAAGTTCATCGTGTTTTTGAAAGCAAAGGTGTCTTCGTAAGGAGTTTTTATTCCGCACATGTTTTTTGCCGCAACCGCACCTTGGCTCACAGCGCAAGGCCATATTGCCGCAACACCCGTCACATCACCGGCAGCCCATATATTTTCAATATTCGTACGCAAGCAATCGTCAACGAGGATACCTTTGTCAACATTAATTCCACTTCCGTCTACAGCATCAAGGTTTGCACGAACTCCGGCCGCTACAACAACAAAGTCGCAAGCAATTTCTTTTCCGCTTTTAAGCAAAATAGAGGTAATATGAGAGTTATCATCCATAACCGAACCTTCAACACCATCAGACAGATAGAAAGTACAGCCTGCGTCCTCAAAGAGTTTCTCATAAGCTACGCTTGCTGTTTTATCAAGCTGTAGGGGCGAGATTCTGTCAGCCATTTCAACAATATGACATTCTACATCACGTGCTGCCAAAGCATAGGCGGCATCCAAACCAACCAAGCCCGAACCAACGATAACACATTTCTTTCCTTTAGTAACAACCTTGTCAAGTTTTTCGGCATCTATCAAATCTCTGAACCCGAAAACATTTTTTGCCTCACGGAAGTTGTTTATAGGAGGAATGAAATACTTTGAGCCGGTTGCAATGAGGAGCTTGTCGTATGTTACCTCATCACCGTTAGCGCAAACGACCTTGTTCTCATCCGGTTTAACAGAAGTAACAGCAGTATCCCATAAAACGTTGAGTCTGTTTTTCTCAAAAAAAGTTTCATCAACAAAATTAATTGCTTCAACTGTTTTGTGCTGTGCAAGAAAATGATGTAACATGCAACGTGAATGAACGTGAGTATCAGAAGTTATTATAAAAATTTCGTCCTGTGAGCTTAGTTCTCTGATGCTTTTTGCGGCCGACAAACCGGCCGCCGAACTTCCTATGATAACGTGCTTCATTTGCATTCCACCTCCTGAACAAATATGGCTCCTGTAGGACACATTTTTACACAGTTTGGCTCCGCGCCGCTGTCTTTGCAAAAATCACATTTAACTACATAATTGTTGCTTTCCGAATCAGCTTTTAAAACACCGAACGGACAATTCATAACACACATATAACATTGGCCGCATTTTTCCTTATCATAAAGCACAAATCCGGTATCCTTATCTTTATGGAGTGCGCCGCTCATACAGCCTTGCACACAAGCCGGCTCATCACAATGGCGACAAAAAAGCGGCTTGTATTTTTTGTCCTCATTAATCTGTATAAAATTACGACTTTCATTAGCCAAGCCGTTAAGGTTTAATGTATAGATATTTTTATCCGCGCTGTCTGTGCGGTGAGAATTCATACAAGCCAAGGCACAGTTCCTGCAACCATAACACTTTTCAGCTTCAATCATAATACGCCTGATACGTTTCATGACGACACCGCCCCCTTTATATATTAAGTCCGCTGCGCTTTTCCATAACAATGCTCAATAGCTTTTCTGCGGCCGAGGCTCCGTTTGAATCTATAATAACCTGACCTCCCGTAAGCGTCTTCATATCCTCCGTAAGCACCTTTGTAACAAGCGGACTTCCTGTAACAAAAGGCGGTTCTCCCAAGTGTAAAGGCAATCCCAGCGCAAGTCCGAAAGCTCCGTCAGCCAAGGCTTGTTCTTCTAACCATTGCGGCGCTGAAAGTACAAGCGGAAGTTGGGGTATATCGACACCAATTGCTTCGGCAAGCTCCGTTGCAACCAATTCCAAACGACCTATAGCCAAGCAAGGCCCAAAGTTTAATACAGGTGGTATTCCGAGTTTCTTGCAAACCGCCTTAAGCTTTGGCCCTGCAAGTTCGGCCGCTTCGGGTGTCATAAGACCGCAGTTTTCTAATCCGCCCGAGGAACAACCGGCTGAAAGCACGAGAATATCTTTTTTGATTAGTTCCTTTGTAAGTTCAACAGTAAGAACGTCGTGTCCGCCAAATGTAAGATTGGAGCAACCTACAACGCCCGCAACCCCAACAATATCACCCGAAACAATAAGGTCAACAAGAGGCTTGAAACTTCCGCCAAGAAATTGCTTTAAAGAACCCTCGGCAACGCCTGTAAGTGTGTTCTTATTACCGTGCTCTTTCAAAAGGTTTAATTGAACATCCTTACGACGATTGCTGTATGCGCCAATAATTTCATTAATAATAGCATCGCTGTCTTCTTTGCGACTTTCAAATTTGTAGGGCATATATTTCGCATTGGCCTTTTTAGCCACATCATCAAGGCATATCTGTACAATCTTCAAGCTGTCACAAATCGGTTCGATACCGGGCAATGTGCAGTTAAATTCTGAGAGAACCGCATCAATCGCACCGGTTGCCAGAACGGCCTCTGAAATATAATTGTTTCCGGCATGACCGTCAAAAATCTCCGTATAATGCGCACCTCTAAGCTGTAAATCCTGACCAACGCAGGTACAGCCAACAAGCTTAAAGCCTTTTGCGCCTGCGGCTTTAGCTTTTTCAACAACGTCGGCATCGGTCAGTCTTTCCTGGAGATAAGAGAAAATTGAATGCTGATGTCCCGTAATCATAATATTGATATAGTCAGGATCAATTACAGAAAGGCCTACAGGGGCAAGGCGAATCTCGGGTTCACCGAGCATAACGTCATTAAGAAGGTTGGTAAGAGTTAAGCCATAAATTCCGGTTGAGATACCCAATTTAAGGCAGGTAAGCAACATGTCAACAGGGTCGGAATTCAAGTTTGTAGAAGATTTAACAACACCTTTAACAATTTCCGCATTGGCGCCTCCTGGAAGGATGTTTAATTCTTTCCATTTTTTCAGCCTTGGAGCGTAAGCCATTTTTTCCGTTAATTTCATCTTTTCATATTCAGGACGGTAGATGTCATCAAGCACAGCTTGAGCAACCGCAAGGGCTTTTTCGTATTTATCTTCTTTTTCAATACCAAATAATCCACAAATAGTATCAAGAGCTTTTTCGCTTTTGATGGCACCCTTTGAAAGCGCTATATTTTTCAGGTTCAATGCTGTATTTTCAACAACATGTATGTAGCAACCAGAACCTGATGCCACAGCCTTCAAAAAGTTTCTTGCAACAATAACATCAGCATTGGCGCCGCAGATGCCCTTAGGCGCTTTAGGAGTAATTCTGCAAGGGCCGTTAGAGCATAGACGACAGCAAACACCTTGCAAACCAAAGCCGCATTTCACCGATTGGTCCTCAACCCTGTGATGAGAAGTTTGCATAGGGAGCTGACGTATAAAATCTTCAATGGGCTTGTCAGCGCTCGCACAAGTATTGCATCCGTAACAATTATTCATAATATCCTCCCAAATAAATTAATCTGAGTATAACTCATTTGTATCCACTACCTGAAAATTGCTTCAAGCGTGGTATTGCTTAGTTCGTTCCTGATTTTACTTTGTATTCTTAGCATATTTGTTCTTAACGAGCATTTGCGGTCATCTTTACATTCCCAAGAGCATTTGTATTTAGAATCTGTGCAATTATTAACCGCAAGCTCATCCCCCATTACATTCATAATGCTGTAAATGGTTAACGTTTTCAAATCTGCAATCAGTTTGCAGCCGCCTTTAACACCTCGCTTAACTTCAATGATATTTGCCTTTTCAAGTTTCTTTAAAATCTTGTAGATGAATTGTTGCGGAACCAATTCGCTTTCACTTATAACAGTTGCCTTTTTTTCTCCTTCGGATAAGGCTCGAATTATGCGTAATGCATAGTCGGTTTCTCTTGTTATAAGCATTAAATATCATCTCCCTTGTTTTTTGTAATCTCATTATATAAAACTGGATAAAGTTAGTCAAGTTTTATGTTTGAACAACTCCCGAAATCAAAAAACAAGCAATTGATTGACCTTACCATGCGTTTATGTCAACATCTGTGAACGGGGATTTTGAGAACCGCTTACTCTTGTACATTTTGACAAAAGGAATATAAAGCCTGTAAGCATGAAGCCTACGTGACCATAAACGAACCGCGAAGGTAAGCTAAACTCAATTACGCCTTTTATTAGCTCTTTGTCTTTGGCTAAGCTTTGAAAAGAAAAGCCAAGTATGTCTATAGAGATTGGCAAGCTCAAACGGAATAAGTATGCTAGGAAGACGGCTATTATCAAAGCATACATGTAGCCCAACTTCTTACTGCCCAACCATAATCCGAGTTCGAAAAAGAAAATCATGGGGGCTATAAGAAACATTAAAATCGGCGGTATAAAGCTTTCGAAGTTTAAATAATTGAATTTTGTAGCATAGAACCAAAAACATGCACCTATGCTAGAAGAGACCAGCAACATCGATACAAGAACAATGGCTGCTAACTTAATCAAAAGATATCTCATCTCTGACATAGGCGTTGATGCAAACAGGCATTGAACGCTTTTTTCTTTTGCCGAAAAAAGTCTTGAGCATAGAACCAACGGGATTATAGCGATAATCGGACAGAGATTAAGCATATAATCTATAAATGTCCACTCCGAAAACGGTGCGGTACCATAGTATCCGGCTATTACGACGCTTTTGAGCAGGTAGTAGGAATACAACAATGTTATTATGCCAAACAAGACTGTGGATTTTGAGAAAGCAATGCGCCTTAACTCGTACTTAAATATTTTTAAACTATTCAACATTCAATTCCTCCGGTTCAAGATTCATAAATGATAAGAAGTCCTCATAATGGACAGGGCCTTTTGATGAATATGCATTGTAAAAACCCGAAAGCTTGTCTGAGAATGCGGTCTCACCGCCTAAAGCTTCTTGAGCCTGTATAAGCATCATGGACATTGTGGAATACATCGTAGTCATGTTAAAGTCCATATAAATATTTGACGCCTCATCCTCTGAAAGCATCTGTGCGTATTCAGGATTGGCTATATAAAAAGAATTTTGCATTCTCGTTACTTCCTTTTTCCATGCATCAATAAAGTATTTGTTTGCATACGCCTCGCCGTACTTGTGCTTTGCGAATAGGTAAGTACTATAGCAGGTCAAACCCTCCGACGACCAAGGCGAACCCATGCTGGGCAAAATCATCGTATTAACACCCCACCACTGGTGAGCTATCTCATGCACCAATACATCTGCACTACTACCGCCCTCCGGCATTGGATTATCTGCACTGGGTCGAAAGCCGTCCTTTAAGAAAATTACCTCACCGACTAATGAAGTGTTTCCCTTAGCAAAACCTCCGGCCAACTCAGCCCCAAGCTCCACTATAGACAGTCCTTTATCCTTATACGGAAGTTCACCATACACATCTGCAAAGAAGTCCACAGCATCACGGATGATTTCCACGGCTTCGATTTCTTGAACAATGCTCTCGTGCCTTTTGAAATAGTAAAAATTTATATCTATTCCACCCGCTCTAAAGCTTTCTTTTTCGTATTCAGCCGCATATAGGGAATTGGCTACTTTATCCGATGTATAATGCCATTTTCCGTCTGCCTTTTCTAAAACGGCACTTGGCATTATCGGCGTTAGATTTTCAGGCAATGTTATAAATCCCGAACTTTTTGCCTGTCTGTTGTTTATGTTTAACCTTGGGGCTATTGTTAAGTTTATATACGTATCGCTTATGCCGTGCGATTTGGTTTGAAATAATTGGGATTCTTTCACACTGCCCGCATACTCTACCTCAAGCACAGTCTCTTGTGCAGGGCTTAACGTGAGGCTGTATTTAACCGAATTGAGTTGCTCCGTATCCCCTTTTATGAACGACACATCCTCACCGTTGGCTTTCAAAGATGAGATTATATAGCCCGGGTTTATTTCAATTTCGATAGGCTGTTCTTGGTTTACTGTATCCGGGTTTACGTTTTGTAACTGATATGTGGCTTTTCCCGTAAGCCTATCTTTAGCCTCATTAATCTCAATCTCGGTTTCTAAATGAACCAAATTTAAGTTCAAATTATCCTCAGATTCCATAGCCAACTGCGTATACACCATACCGGTTGCGGAATCGGTTATGGTTTCATATTTCAAAGGTGCACTTTTGTCAAAATACGGCTCATTGGCATATAAAACCGAAGAACCCGCTACAGATATAATCAAAAGCACAGACACAAACCCGTTTCTGCAATTATAAACAAATGAAGGAATAAGGGTTTTGCCATAACGTCGGACACAACATAGCCCCAGAAGGTATGTAGCGGCCGATAACGCTGTCCATAGTAGACGGTTATATGTTATGAGTTGTATTTCAAACGGGTTTCCGGTTGCATCAGAAAAGCTATTGATGTTTGTTTGAACCCAAGCTAACAGGTATTTCCCGTAAATATAATTTTTAAAGCTTAAAATCAGCAGTACCGCCATAATAATAAGGCTTACATCAAAGCGTCGAATAAGCATATACAGTCCGGCTGGTATAAGTATCGCGAAAATCATTGAAGGCAAAAATATCAAAACCCAACTTGCTGCAAATGACGCAATATCAAAAACACCTCCAAGCTTGATTAACGTAGCCGGAAGGATAAAAACCATTGCTATTGCAAATGACGCAAGAGCCGCGGTTACCAGAGCTATTGTTTTGCGTAGGATGTTGTCCGAGGCATTTGTTATCGTCTCTATAATATGGTGCATATTTTTGACATAGGTACGATTCATTTCATAGAGGGTTAGAATTGAGAAACACATCACGGCTACAAGAGAGCCCATCTTTGCCGGTGTAAGCATAACAAAGTATGACATGGTATTAAAATAGCCGGATTTTTGCACAACTTGGAGTGGGTCAATAATCATACAAAATGGGGCAAGCGCCGAAATAAGCACAACCGCCCAAGTAAGCTTTGAAGAAAACAAACGTCTAATCTCATTCTTAATAAGCTTAAGGCTCATTGTTTCATCTCCTTACCGCAACCTTCCAAGTTGCAACCTTCCGAATTCTTACCCATAAGGAACATATAGGCGTCTTCCAAAGTTGGCTTATCGACAGACTCCTTTGCCAGCTCAATCAAGCCTTCAGGGGTTCCATCAAATACAATCTTACCCATATTAATAACAATAAGGCGGTTGCAAACAGACTGTATGTCTTCAATGATATGCGTTGAAAGCAAAACAATCCTATCCCTTGCAGATTCTGAAAAAAGATTGCGGAATTTTATCCTCTCCTCAGGGTCAAGCCCAACCGTAGGCTCGTCTAAGATAAGCATTTGGGGATTTCCCAATAAAGCTTGCGCAATACCCACACGTTGTTTTTGCCCTCCGGACAGGGTTCGGATTTTGGCTTTGCGTTTCTCATAGAGGTTGCAATATGAGATAACCTGTTCGATAGACTTCCTCGTTTCACTCCCCATCCCCTTTAACCCCGCGACATAATCCAAGAATTGATAAACACTTAACTCATCATACAATCCAAACTCCTGTGGCAGATAGCCAAGCTTGCTTTTAAGCTTCTTCTCGCACTTCTTAAAATCTACACCATCCATGGTTATGGAGCCTTCCGATTGCATTTGATTAAAAGTAAGCAATTCCATAAGAGTTGTTTTACCGGCTCCATTCGGGCCCAAAAGCCCCACAAGGCAAGGACTGTTCAGTTCCAAATTTATATCGGACAATGCCCTCTTGCCGTTTGGATACACCTTGCTTAGATTCTTAATTTCAATCTTCATCTTAAATCTCCTCTCAAGTAACAAAATATAAGAGCCTGAATGATTCACAATTGCGTGACATCATTCAGACTCTTATAAAATAATGTTTTAAGATAGAGTTTTGGTGGAGTGAAGATGAAGTTTAGGTGTTAAAAAACCAAGCTGTAAATCTTACGCCCTTATCTGTGTTTTCAATTTTGTAGCTTATTTTGTGCAATTCAAAAATAATCTTAACGATATACAAGCCCAGTCCGCTTCCGCCCGAAATTCTGTTTCTGGATTTTTCTAACCTATAAAACGGCTGAAACAGCTCACTGATTTGCTCTTCATCAATATTAACGCCGCAATTCTCCACTTCAAGTACAGTGCAGTCACCTTGAACGGATAGCGAAACGCTCATCTCTGTTTCAGAAGGAGAGTGTACAATACCATTGTTAAGAATGTTAGAAAAAGCCTTATTAAGCAGGCCGCTGTCGGCATTAATCATTACTTCCGGCTCTATATGCCTTTTTACAACAATTCCTTTCATCTCTGCGAAGGTTTCTTGTTGGCAAATGCAGCTTTCAATCATCTGACTTAAATCAACATCACATAACCTAAGCTGAAATTGCGATTCCTCCATCCGCGAAATGGACAGTATTTCTTTAACCATACTGTCCATTGTGCAGGCTGTTTCAAGACATCTTTGCAAGTAGGTATCCCTGTCGTTGTATTTGCCTATATTATAAATCATTCCTTCAAGCTGTCCCTTTATTATCGTGAGTGGGGTTTTTAATTCATGGGACACTGCGTTAAAGAAATCTCGCCTTTGTTGAGTCTGCAACTTCTCCCTTTCAAGTTCGATTGTCAAATGACTATTGGTTGTCTTAAGCTCGCTTAATGTACTATCCAATTTTCGAGCCATATAGTTTAAGTTTTTGGACAAAACTCCTATTTCATCAATCCTTGATGTTTTGCATTGCCAAGTCAAATCAAGCTCTGATATCCTCTTCGAAACGTTGCTAAGTTCGATTATAGGTTTTGTTAAAACCCGCGAATACAAGAATGAACATACGAGTGAAAGGACAAAAATCAATCCCATCATGTATGGGAACATATTTACAAAAATCTCAAGCGATTCATCTGCGGCTTTTGTTGACAAGAGTGATGCCGAAATGATGAATTCCTCATCTGAGTCTTTGAGATATATCCCGCTTGACATTATGCTATATGAATAACCCGTTTTACTAGGAAAAAATATTGAGCTTAATATGTCATAAAGACCGCCATCTTCAACTTCACTTGAACTCGACGAACCAATGTTATTGATATCCCCACCCTCACTGGAAATACTTGCTTTTACGTTGTATTTTATACAAAACTCAAAAATCATCTTATAGGCCTCGTCATAGGTAAGACCTTGAAGTTTCGTGGTCAATAAAGCAAACTCACTGCCTAATTCGTTTTCCTTTTGAAATTTGTAGTTTCTTGGCATGAATATCATAATAATGGTATAAATCGTTAAACAGACAAAGAATAACATCAAGGTTGTACTCAAAAAGACCTTTAGGTTTAAGCTGCTCCTAATTCTCCTTATCAATGCGATATCCAACTCCTCTGATTGTTTCTATAATGTCCACACCCAATTTCTTACGTATATTTTTAATATGGGTATTCACAATTTTTTCGTCCCCGATGAAATCATAGTCCCAAATTGAGTTTATAAGATTTTCCCTCGTAAATAAACGTCCTTGGTTTTTCATAAACAATTTCAAAAGCTCAAACTCCTTTGCCGTTAGATAAATCTGTTCGCCGTCAACAAAGGTCTTATACCCGTCCAAGTCCAGCTTAACATTCTTATAAGCCAAAAAGTTTTTAGAGTCCGAGCTGTCAGAAACCCTGCGCAAAACAGCTTCGACCCTTTTCAATAGTAACATCATGGAAAATGGTTTTGTGATGTAATCATCAATCTGTAATTCAAAGCCCTTAATCTGGTTGTACTCATCATCAAGGGCTGTAAGCATTATTATAGGCACTTTGGATTCACTGCGTATCATTTCGCAAACCGCGTATCCGTCAATCTTTGGCATGAGTATGTCGAGTATAATTAAATCAAAGCTGTCGTTTCTAAATTTTGTTAGACCGTCTACACCATCGTTGGCTGTTACCACCAAATAACCATACTCCGTCAAAAATTCCTTTACAATCTCCTGTATTTCCAGTTCGTCTTCAACAACTAAAACCTTCTTCATATTACATCCCTTTCTGCATAAAAAAACACTTTGAATATCAAAGTGTTTTTTTTACGATCATATCAACGCCGTTCACGGTCGCTCCGATTATGATATCATCAGCGATATTTATTAGTATAGACTTCTCAAGTCTGTCCCAATCACTCTTTTGTTCGTTTTCCGGCGCATTGTTCATGTATTCGCTCAAGGACCAAACAGTTTGAAAGCCAAACGCACAGCCGTCGGACATACCATACATCTTGCGCCAGTAGGCTGTTTCTTCATCAACGTAGAGGAAATCTTCAAAAAGAGACATAAGCTTGCCCCTGATACCTTTTGCACTTACATTTTCCTTTTTTGTACTTAATCCTATAAATTCCCTTTTCTTCTCCGGACTTATCCAAGCCCTCACAGATAGGCGCAGCTCATACTCGCCGCCGTTGCTTGTTATAAGAAAATCCAGCTCGTCCACGTTTACCAAACTACTGGCCATAACCAGCATCTCCTCGGCCAAGACACGCAAAACGTTTGTATCCTTTTGCGAAAGATTGTTGGCAACCGCTGTTTTATCAACCCTGTCAAACATCTCAGTAAGCGTCAACTCAATACTCATACGAAACACCTCCTATATTTTTGTAACCTCTAAAGACCCAACTTTGGCTCCAGAGGCTTCTTTTGTAAATTTTGTATGTATTTTTCCAAAACCACCGTTTGTTTTTTACTATATCACAGCGTTTATCGAATTGTAAACCCCTTTACAAAATTACTATATCTTGGTATAATTCCAAGAAAAAATACAGGAGGTTATTTATGGCAAAGTACGTTTATATGTTTTCAGAGGGCGACGGCTCGATGAAAAACCTTTTGGGCGGCAAAGGCGCAAATTTAGCTCAAATGACTAAGTTAGGTCTTCCAATACCACAAGGCTTCACCGTAAGCACAGAGGCTTGTACGCTCTACAATTCTTCGGGAAAGGTGCTTTCCGACGAAATTAAGTCACAGGTTAATGACTGTATGGCTAAGCTTGAAGAAATGAGCGGCAAAAAGTTCGGTGACAACCAAAACCCGCTTTTGGTATCCGTTCGTTCCGGCGCAAGGGCTTCAATGCCAGGTATGATGGACACCGTTTTAAATCTGGGTCTTAATGATGTAGCCGTAGAGGCTCTTGCCAAGAACACCTCTAACCCTCGTTTTGCTTACGACTGTTACAGACGTTTTATCATGATGTTCTCAGACGTTGTTATCGGCGTTTCAAAGCATAGTTTTGACAAGGTGCTTGACGAGTATAAAGAAAGCAAACATTATGCTTCAGATCTTGACTTAACTGCTGACGATTTAAAGCATATCTGCTCAGAATTTAAATCCATATATAAGAAAGACCAAGGCAAGGACTTCCCCGCAGATGCTAAGGAGCAACTCTACGAGTCTATCTGTGCGGTTTTCCGTTCATGGGATAACCCAAGAGCTTTCGTTTACAGAAGAATGCACGACATTCCTTACGAATGGGGTACAGCTGTAAACGTTCAAGAAATGGTATTCGGTAACTTAGGTGACGATTCCGGTACAGGCGTTGTATTCTCAAGAAATGCCGCAACCGGTGAGAACGTTATCTACGGCGAATATATGATGAATGCACAAGGTGAGGACGTTGTTGCAGGCGTGCGCACTCCTAAGCCTTTTGCTGAGCTTGAAAAGGAAAACCCCACAATCTACAACGAGTTTGTTACCCTTTCAAAGAAACTTGAGAATTACTACAAAGACATGCAAGATATGGAGATTACCATAGAAAAGGGCAAGCTCTACTTCCTTCAAACACGTAACGGCAAGCGTACAGCACAGGCTGCTCTTCAAATTGCTGTTGACATGGTTAACGAAGGCATGATAACCGAAGAAGAGGCTATCATGAAGGTTGATGCTAAGCAGCTTGACCAACTTCTTCACCCACAATTCGACCCAACTGCTCTTAAGAATGCAAAGCCTATCGGCAAAGCGCTTCCTGCTTCACCTGGTGCCGCTGCCGGTAAAGTATACTTCAACGCCGAAGACGCTGAAGCTGCTGCCAAGAAGGGCGAAAGAGTTATCCTTGTTCGTCTTGAGACATCTCCAGAGGACATCGTTGGTATGGCTGTTTCCCAAGGCGTTCTTACAGTTAGAGGCGGTATGACTTCTCACGCGGCTGTTGTTGCACGCGGTATGGGACGTTGCTGTGTATCCGGCTGTGAGGCTATCAAGATGAATGAAGAAGAGAAGTATTTCACACTTGATGGCAAGAAGTATGTTGAAGGCGACTTCATCTCTCTTGACGGTACAACAGGTAACATATACGGCGAGGACATCAAGACCGTTGAGGCTGAAATCTCCGGAAACTTTGCTACATTCATGGCTTGGGCTGACAAGTTCAGAACCCTTAAGGTTAGAACAAACGCTGACACGCCAAAGGATGCAAAGGTTGCTGTTGAGTTTGGCGCAGAAGGTATCGGTCTTACAAGAACCGAGCATATGTTCTTTGAAGAGGAACGTATTCCAAAGATGCGTAAGATGATTCTTTGCGACACTGTTGACGAAAGAAAGGCTGCTTTAAATGAGCTTTTACCGTTCCAAAAGAACGACTTCGTTGGCATCTATGAAGCTATGGAAGGACGTCCTGTCACAATCCGTCTCTTGGATCCTCCTCTCCATGAATTCCTTCCAAAGACAGACGCTGACTTCGAAATCTTAGCTAAGTCTATGAACAAGCCTGTTGATGAACTTAAGGCTAAGTCTAACGCTCTTCACGAGTTAAACCCAATGATGGGTCACCGTGGCTGCCGTCTTGCAGTTTCCTATCCTGAGATAGCTGAAATGCAAACACGCGCTATAATCGAAGCCGCTATCCAAGTTAAGAAAGAAAAAGGATATAATATCGTTCCTGAAATTATGATCCCACTTGTAGGCGAAGTTAAGGAATTAAGATATGTTAAAGATATAATTGATCGTACAGCTAAGGAGTTAATTGAAAAGGCCGGCGTTGAGCTTGAATATCATGTTGGTACTATGATCGAAATTCCTAGAGCTGCTTTGACAGCCGATGAAATTGCTAAGGATGCTGAGTTCTTCTCATTCGGTACAAACGACCTTACACAGATGACTTATGGCTTGTCAAGAGACGATGCAGGCAAAATCCTTTCCGATTATATTGATAAGAACATCTATGAGGGCGACCCCACAGCTAAGCTTGACCAAATCGGTGTTGGCGCGCTTATGAAGATTGCTGTTGAAAAAGGCCAGTCTACACGCCCAAATATCAAGCTTGGTATCTGCGGCGAGCATGGCGGTGACCCATCTTCTATTGATTTCTGCCATAAGATTGGTCTTAACTACGTTTCCTGCTCACCATTCAGAGTTCCTATTGCAAGACTTGCTGCCGCTCAAGCTGCAGTTACAAATAGGAAATAAATCACAGCTTAAAAGGCTATTGGAGGTAATCCAATAGCCTTTTTTGATTTTTTTGTCATTTGGCTATTGACAAACGTCTAAATATGTATTATAATCACTTTCGTCTTAATCACATATGCTCGAGTGGCGGAACTGGCAGACGCACA
>CAYPQA010000009.1:0-32141 GCA_964412725.1 uncultured Eubacteriales bacterium | reverse complement strand
ACGTAGCAGAGCAAATAATCAACCGAAAGTACGTAAATTGGAGATATTAAACGGGATCTAAGAAACCAGCTTTGCAACTGCAACGTATATATCAGATATACGATACCATGTTGCAAAGTCTACCTCGCCTGTTTGCGGCATCTTGAATATGCCTTGGAATTCTTTGACTGCCTCAACCGTCTTTGGACCATACTTCCCGTCCTCAACAATCTTTTTTATAGACGGATAGTTATTTGCAATAACGTTAAGTTGTTTTTGAATAGTTGTAACATCCTTGCCTTGTGAACCAATACTAAGCGTTTTTCCTGGGAACGAGGTTGGAACACCCATAACCTTTTCGGCCTCTGACAAGTAAATATCCGTACCATAGTAATTCCTTAAAATATCCATTGACGACAGCCCTCTGTCGCCCAAGTCCTTTGAACCCCATTGTGATAGCTGACCCGGACACAAGCTCTTCTTTCCGTCACAATATTGTGCAAAAAGCGGCTGCCTTATATTAGGTCTTGTGATATACGTTGTGAAGATATCATCTGTTATCTGGGATATTTCTTTGAAAATATTACGGCCATATACAAAAGCATGGTCATAAGCTGTTGAATTTGTAATGGTAAAATTTTTCCCTTTGTTTCTATACCATTCTGTAAAGACACGGTTAAGTGTGAATGAGATTATAGCTAGGATATTTGAGCGTATTGTTTCCTCGGGCCAAGTTGAGTATATCTCACAAGATGCTACGTTCTTTATATAGTCTTTAAACGGCACATAATAATTCTTTGCGTTGGCATTATCAGGCAAACCGTCATGAACGACAATAAGCTCCGGTACGACAGGTTTGTCAAGAACGACAAAACCGGTTGGGTTTGGTAATGGTTTAACTTCGTCTTCAGGGATTTTGGGCGGGAAGTCTCCCCAGAGAACATGAGGTTTAATTCTTATCGTTCTTAAGCTGTCCTGAGAACCTTCGGCAAGCGTTACATTCTGAATGGCCGGAGCGTCCGCAAAAATCTGCACACCCTCTATACGCACCGTTTCGTAACCCGGAGCTGTGACCGTTACGTTGTATTCACTATAAGGTTGCTCTATCCTTTCTGGTACCTGGCTTAATTCGTTTGATGGGGCACTCAGATTAACGATGTCGGTTGTTCCGTCTTCACCTGTAATAAGCTGTTCTACAATTTTATCATTGTCAACATTGCTCACAACAATCATTGCACCAGGGCAGGGGCTTCCGACACTTTCCGAAAAAACACCCAGCATTAATTGCCCGTCCATAAAATCACACCTTTTTATTTCATTATATGGGCGTGACCCAATAACGCTACATATAGAGATAGTCAAAAATATATTAAAAAATGCTTGACAAAATTAGTGTCGCGGTGTACTATGCTTATATTACACCGCGACACTAATACATAGCAGCAGTTTGAATTGGTGTAAAATAATATCCGGGAGGTTTATATGGATTATGCAAACGAGCGACCCATATATAGACAGATTGTGGAACGTGTAAAAATGGGCATAATAAACGGAAAATATCCGGCCGGAGAAAAGCTTCCATCCATACGCACACTTGCGTTGGAATGGCAGGTTAATACGAACACTATGGCCAGAGCATTTTCCGTTCTTGAAAGCGAGGGAGTTACAACAGTGTTGCGCGGACAAGGTTCTGTTGTTGCAGACGATTCGGGCTTGGTTGAAAGACTGCGTGCTGAATTCTGTAATACGTTTACCACAGAATATTTAGGTAATATGACAGCATTGGGTTATGGCAGGGACGAGATAACACAGATTATATCGAATTATTATTGAAGAGGGGTTAAATCATGTACAGCATAACAAATATAACAAAGGTTTACAGGGGTGTGCATGCACTTGATAATGTGAGTATGAGGCTTGAGCCGGGTAAAATTTACGGCTTGCTTGGCCCGAACGGAAGTGGTAAGACAACATTACTTAGGATTATGGCTGGTCTTTTACAGGCGGATGGCGGAGAGCTTTCGTTGGGTGGCGGAATTAGCGCAAAATCTCGAGCCGAAATAGTGTATGTGACGGATATGCCACAATTTCCGTGGCCAATGACGGGTGAACAAGCCGCGGAGTTTACCAGGGGTAGTTTTCCTGGATTTGATATGGGAAGGTTCAACGAAGTCGCGAAACGTCTTAATTTTGATTTAAGACGCAAAAAATTATCACGCGGTGAAAGTATGAAATTACACATTGCACTTGCGCTCGGACGTAAAGGACGTATATACCTTTTTGACGAGCCAACAGCTAATCTGGACATGAATACTCGCGAGGGTATTATGAGTATAATAATGGAATATGCAACGGAAAATGCGGCAGTTATGCTAAGCACACACTTGGTTCAGGAAGTTGAAGCAGCATTGGATGAAGCTATCTTTCTCTCGGAAGGTAGAGTTGTTGCACAAGCTAACGCTGAAAATTTGCGTGAAAACAACGGCAAGAGCATAACACAATATTATCGTGAAATATATTTGGGGGTGCAGGCATGAGACAAGTAATTTTTTCAGAATTTAACAGAAGTAAAAAACCAATAGCCTTAGGTTTGCTAGGCGGTGTTTTCACATTAGTTATGACAATATTTATAGCGATATTTAGAGACAACACAACTCCATTCATAACGTTCATATCATTGGGTGGTGTAAGTCTTGGACTTCTAAGTATGGCATTTTTATATCATATGGTGTTTAGTATGGGTGCGCTTAATTCGCTTTGGAGCACTAAAAACGATTACATTCGCTCATCTCCGATATCTCCCCAAACCAGAATTATCGGTATGATTTTTTATCATTTAATTACGGGAGTATTTTTTATTTCGTCTCTTGCTATTATTTCAATGGTTTATGCGAGTGCAATATCATCTTTTAATGTTGTCGGGGAATCAATAAAATATATCTCAGACATTTTAAAAGGACTCTTAGCATTGGCCGCCTTACTTCTAATGCTTTACGGCGTAAGCTGGGGCGCATCCTCCTTTGCACGCAGGTGTAACCTTAATCCGGTTGTAGCTATGGTTGTAGCTGTTTTCGGAGCTTTTACCCTTCTCTCTTCTATACAATGGCTTAGAACAGACAGTTGGTACTTTGTTGTATATAGCAATAACGGCTTGAATTTAGAAACTATGATAATGTTGGTTTTTATGGGCTTGATAGGTTTGCTTACAGCAGTTATGTTCTTTGACCCTTTTGAAGCCACAACTCCGGCTAGTCGTAAACGTTACACACCAGTCTTTGCTGCGCTTATAATAATTCCCGTAGCATTGGTTGCTGCAAGCGGCTTAATAAGAGGTTTGGTAACCAATGCCCGTTATGGCCCTACTGTTACACAAAATATTGTAATGGATAAACCCGCAACCGAAATTGTTTTTGATGCTGAGAAAAAGCATATGAGAGGAGGCCCTTCAAGTGCAGTTAAGGTAACACTTGTTCCGGGAAACTCTACATTAGCCATTATTGGGAGCGAGTGGGCACAGGATCAATTTACTGTAAATCAAAAAGGTGGGCGTTTAGAGATCACTCAAAAAGAATTCCTGCCTACAGACATAGAGTGTGAGATACGCATAGGAGTTGGAACGCTCAAAAGCTTGAAGCAAAATATTTATGCAAATATTAAAAGCGAGGGCGTTGTTGACTGTGACACATTAGAATTAATATCAACAGGTGTAGGAGATATTAACTTTAAAATTAGCTCTGCAAAGTCAGTGTCCGTAATAAATGACGGCGTTGGTAAGATAACTATTGAAGGTAAGACGGATGTTTTAGATGTAGAACAAGACGGTGTTGGTTCTGTACTTTTAAAGAATCTTGAGGCTAAGAACGTAACCGTGCATTCAGACGGCGTAGGCTCCTGCGAGGTTTGGGCAACCGATACACTTGATGCAGACTTAACGGGTGTTGGTTCTATCCTTTACTCAGGAGACCCTGTCGTAACCAAAAATGTAGACGGTGTAGGTGCTATTCGACAAATAAGATAACCGAATATAAAGTAAGAAAAGTTTGATGGCTTCAATAATCTCAAAGGAGCCCAAACATGAACAACATTAAAAGCGAAAAATGGATTTTTCATTCTTTATTGCTGTACACTCCGTTCTTGATTGAATTTTTAGCTCATCCGTTATTTATGAAAATACAACCTCTATGGCTTGCAAGTGCGCTGTTCTTTATTTGCTACACGTACTTATTTTATGGCGCAGCTATTTTTATTCACAGTAAATGGAGAAAATCCGTTAAGCAAACAATTGATTGGAAGATAAGTGCCACAGATTTAAAACCTATGTTTCTTGCTTTACTGGTGGGTATCTTATTCTCCCGTGTTTCTGATTTTATGCTTAACAAATCTCAAACTCCGATGATTATAGCAGAAAGTTTTGGTTTCTACTTCAAAATGCAGCCTCTGTGGATGGGTATAGTCGGATATTTATTACAATTTACCTATTATATGTTTGAATTCACTTTGGTTTCTATCATAATAGATTGTTCTCAAAAAGCGGCTCAATCTATGGGATGGTTTTCAAAAATCCCTTGGGGAGGCATTTTCCTTGGTTTAACTTGGTGTTTGGGGCATTCTATTACAAAGGGGCAATTTGCAATCGGCCTGTCCTCTTTTGCATTAAGTTTGATTGCAGGGATAACGTATTTACTTTTAGGCAGAAAACCTATTTATGCTTGGATTGTTGTTGCAGCCGTTTATCAACTTTAGCAAGCATATTTTTGAAACAAGTGGAAGTTTAGTATGAATATAATTGACATTAAAGGTGCTGTATCAAAATACAAATTTTGATACAGCACCTTTTCGTATTTCTATACCTTTTTTCTTAATATTACTTCATCTCAGCGGTGGTGTTTTGCAACAGTCCCGCTCTTTTTTATTGCCATTTTTTGAATTAACTGTTGACAAAACTTTACGAAAATGTTAAGATGATGTTACAAAATTCTTTAAATATGAAGGAGACACAAATGAAAAGAGCTATTTTAAGAGGTGCTATTGCAACAGTTGTTATGGTCTATGCCGTTTCTTGGTATTGTATTACATATGTCTTTGCTTCAGAATATAATAATGGACAAGCTGAGCCACAGTTAGCTATAGAGAGTGAATTAAATGTCGAATTTTATCCCGAAATGCCGGACATTCCGTTAATGCCTGAGTTACCCATTATGCCCGATGAACCTATGATAGAGACAGGCGGCTATTTGTTACCTCAAGCTCCTGAAAATCCTCAAGTTGTTAACAATTACGTAACACTTGACCGCGTTAATTTAAGACAAGCCCCTGCTATGGACGCTCCAGTTTACATAACGCTTAACCGTAAGACGCAGGTTTCAGGTCGCATGGTGGACAACCCTGTTCCTGGTTGGACGGCTGTAAGCTATAATGGCATGGATGGTTTTATCAAAAGCGAATATATCGGTAGCGTTGAACAATATGAAAGTTTAAACATAAAAAACGTTGAGCTTATCCCTTGGTCACAGGCTAAAGGCATTTTTCAGACTGGAGTTCCTGCAGAAGTAGTTGACGTACGAACCGGTGCGGTGTATTATGTTAAGAGTTTCTCGAACGGCCTTCATGCAGATGTAGAGCCTGTAACCGTTGAGGATACAAATATTTTAAAGCGTACCTTTGGAAACGTTTGGAGCTGGGATGTGCGTCCGGTTTGGGTTACGATTAACGGCGTTACTATGGCGGGCTCTATTAACGGTATGCCCCATGGCGGCGGTGTAAATGGTTCCAATGGTATGAACGGTCAGATTTGTATCCACTTCCAAGGAAGCACCACTCACAACGGTAATGCTTCATTTGCAAGGCTGCACCAAAACGGCGTTGTTGAGGCTTACAACGCATCCAGATAAGGGGTTTTTATGCTAATTTCGTTAATTGCGATACTTATACTGGTCGGATTGGATCAGTATAGTAAGTTTTTGGCCGAGGGACTAATGGGTCAGCCCTCGGTCATTTTAATTAAGGGCGTTTTGTCCTTGACCTATGTTGAAAATCGCGGAGCTGCCTATGGTATGCTTCAGGGCGGGCGTCTTATACTCATTCCGCTCACCATTATAATTTTAATTGTTGTAACTGTTTACTACTTTAAATTGCCCAAACAAAAGCCCTATAATTGGGTGCGTGTTGCACTAACCTTGATTTTTGCGGGTGCAATCGGAAATTTGATTGACCGTGTATTCCGTGGTTACGTTATTGATTTCTTTCACGCAACCTTTATAGACTTCCCCGTTTTCAACGTTGCGGATTGTTGCGTTGTTGTGGGTGCTATACTCTTGGGCTTTTTAATGATTTTTGTTGTTAAGGAAAATGACAATGAACTTAATAATTGAAAAAACATATGTCGGCCATCGGTTAGACTGCTTTTTACCGGAATATTTCGGTAATGAAGCCCCAGGCGGGATAACCACGCGCAGCGGCTACAAACGTCTTATAGACGACGGCCTTGTTCTTGTAAACGGTAAGGTGCAAAAATGCGGCTTTAAGCTTAGAGAAGGTGACTATCTGAGCATAAACTTTCCTGAAGTCAAGGAGATTTGCGCAAAAGAACAGGACATACCACTTGATGTTGTTTATGAAGATGAGGACTTGCTTGTTGTAAATAAGCCAAAGGGTTTGGTTGTACACCTTGCACCCGGGCACTATGAGGGTACGTTGGTTAATGCACTTTTACACCACTGCAAGGGTTCGCTTTCTGGAATAAACGGCGAATTAAGGCCGGGGATTGTCCATCGTATAGATAAGGACACCTCCGGCCTTTTGGTTGTGGCTAAGAATAATAATACGCACAACATGCTGTCCGAGCAATTTGCAAGGCATAGCATAACAAGGGCTTATGAAGCAATAGCTTTGGGCATTGTCAAGGAAGATATGACCGTTTCCGCGCCCATAGGCCGCCACCCCAAGGACAGAAAGAAAATGGCCGTTGTTGCAGACGGACGCTGCGCTGTAACTCACATTAGCGTTCTAGACCAATTAAAAAAGCACACCCATATAAGGGCGTGCTTAGAAACCGGTCGTACTCACCAAATCCGTGTACATTTATCCTATATTCATCATCCGATTTTGGGAGATTCTGTTTACGGGCATGAAAGTTCGCTTGTAGACGGGCAGGCACTGCACGCTAGAACCTTGGGATTTATCCACCCAAACGGAAAATACATGGAGTTTACATCGGATTTGCCGGAATATTTTACTAAAGCTTTGGCTAAACTGTGATTTTAAAAATTATGAAAAATAATCAAACAGCAATCCTGTGCTTGAGTTGGAGCTTGAGCTAAGGAAGTTTACGTTATAGTTTTGACGCTTGATGTCTGCTTTGTTTGTTTGCGCAATGCTAAAGGCTGTTTGAGTTTGTCTGCCTAAGTCAGAAAACAATCTCTTTACTCTGTCCGGGTCTTTTTCGACTGCGGATGCAAGAGTTTTTTCATTAATATTCATTTCACCCTTGCTATCAAATGTGACGCCGATTTTACCAAATTGTGTCCTGTTGTAAATGGACACGCTCATTGCGGAATTTACGCGTGAGGTTTGGTAAGAATCGGCCATTTTATTGAGGTTCTTTCTAGCGTCGTTGAATTTATCTGCGAACTGAGAAATACTTTTAACTATACCCGTACTGTCTGTCACAGATGAAATCTTTGCAGTTCCCACAGATTTAAGGGTGGCTGTAACGCTGCCGTTACCGATTTTAACCGAATTTGAAGCTGATGTGTAGTCTTTCCCACCAACGCTATACTTTGCATTTTCGGCAATCTGGGTTTTGGTTATGTTCATTTGTGAAATACTTTGACTGTTCAAGGCAAAGCCATTGGCCTCGCCTGTTTTTCCGGTTACAACAAGCTGGGACTTATCATTCTCTGTCACAACCTTCGCTGTTAAACCGCTATTGCTTTTGTTTATAGCCTCGGCAACCTTACTCATTACGTCCTTGTTTGTATCCTTGGATGTAACGTCCACAGACAGATTATAACTTTTACCGCCTGTTTGAATTGAAATACTTTGCTTGCCGGCAGCTATTTCTGTAAGATCCTTTGACGAAAGCTGTGTGGATTTTTCCTCCTGTGCCTTTGCAATGTTGGTCACCTCAACATTATAGGTCTGTGAGGTCTTTTTGCCGTCTGTCGAGGCTGTTAGCACTTTCTCATCTGACGAGACAGCCTTTGATTGGTCCCAGACATTGGAGCCATACTGTTGCAAGCTCCTTGACGCTGCGCTCAATTCCTTAAGGCTTGAAAGCATCGAAGCCGTGTCCTTTACGGACGTGGTGTAAGAATTCATTATGCGCGTTGAAAAGTCTGAATCCTTGCTTGTTCTACTGCCATAGCTAAACGAATTGTAACCGCCTCTTGCTCCGAAAACCGAATAGCCGCCATAGAAACCGCCTGTACCTGAAATACCACCAAACATAATAACACCTCCATTTATTTTTTACTCTAACAGGATTGCAAGACTGTTAAAAGTATACATATATATCGGAATAATTTGTAATTATATACAGTTGTTCCCAGTATATCACTTCATAATGTTTTCTGTAAGCAATTTTTCAAAAGCCATAAACCTGTGCTTAGAGTCAAAAATAGAAACTATATTGACGGAAATAGCTCCTTCGCACTGTCGTACCAATCCAATCCTGTCCTGTATCGCATGATTCACTAAATGTAACTCTATGCTTTAATGTCAGTATCTCTTTGCAAGCGTTTGCCATGATATTACCCTCAAGTCCTGTTTGTATAGATACAACATTGTTTACAAGTGTTTCTTCAGTAGAGCTGGCTTTATTAATCGCAAAGCCTATACCTAAAACAGCAAACAAAGATATTGCCAAGGCAATAATGACGAGTGACATTTTTCTGAAATTCGACATGTTCTTATCCTTTCATTTATAAAGGCACTACAAAAAGCAAAGGAGTTACCGCAAATACAAACAGATTACTTTTTATTACCCACTAACAATGAAGGCAATTATATGCGCTTATACAAAACTCAGATACTGCAGAAAGAGGAATACCTATTTTGTATCTGTCTTGAATTTTCAAGTAGGCCTTCTCTATAATCTTTTCATCAACGGGCGGGAGTGTGTAGCTTATTCCGTAGGTATTTTTAACGAATTTCAATCCTTCAAGAAAGTCTTTGACAAGTACATCCTGCCTTGAAAATACAGTGGGTAAGCCGGAATGAAACAGTGATAGGTTGTTGTCAAAATTTGGAGCAAGGGTTATGTTGTTTTCTGATGTCAAGAAACCAAAATTAAACTCATGACGGTCTGCATTTCTTACAATCGCATCCAAAAATATTATGTCGAGATAAGGTTTCAATAATCCCAAGCTCTGCATTTTGACGCAGCATTCAATATAATCCGATGAATTTTGCCCAATAACTGATTTTGCGGGTTCGAAACACCAGCCATCTTCAACGAAGGATTTGCATACAATAAAGCCATCCTCCGAAAAATATTCAACCATATCAAGCCCTAATTCAAGACCGAGGTTTGCTGTGAAAAGTTCAGAAAAAATCTGAAACTGTGTGCCGCTTTTGTACAAGTACCACTCGCCGTTTATTAGTTTCCAGCCCTTGTTGAAACTGCCTATGTTTGTTATTTCGGGTGAGGTTTCCATTTGGAAACTAAAAACGTCAGGGTCACCAACAAGGGCGGCTTTGAAATATTTATCGTTTTTGAATGCAACATCTTTGTAGCTTAGGTTGCTGTCTGTGGGTTTAACCCAAAAGCTGTCGGTGATGGAAACTGCGTTAACAAACATTACAGCTGAGCGTGCGGATGTTACAGGCAGAGACATACTCCGCAGAATGATTCGCATATTACTGCGTGAAAGATCCGCACAACGGTCACAGAGCCAGGTTTCAAAATCCTGCGTAGTTTTTAAAAACATAGGTGCAAGGCTTTCGAGCGAAACAATTTCGTTATCCTTGACTTGACCGACTATGTTGTCCTCTCTCATAATATAAAAATCATTCACGCAAATCAGTTTCTCCCTCTTAAAAATTCATACTGAGACTCATAAAGCTTGTGGTAATGCCCTTTCAATTCCATAAGCTGATCGTGAGAACCTGCCTCAAGGATGGTACCGTCACCGATGTACATTATCCTTGTGGCATTTTTTATTGTCGAAAGCCTGTGAGCTATGATGAACGAGGTTCGGCCTACGAGCAACCTGTCTAAACCTTCCTGTAAGGCTTTTTCTGTTTCTGTGTCTATGCTTGAGGTAGCTTCATCAAGAATGAGTATCTTCGGGTCTGCCAAAAGTGCTCTTGCGAAAGATATGAGCTGACGCTCACCTACAGAAAGACGGCTACCCCTTTCGTTTACCTCGGTTTGGTATCCATTCTCCATCTTTGTAATAAATTCATGCGCTCTTACAGCCTTTGCAGCTTCGATAACCTGTTCGTCTGTTGCATCAAGACGTGAGTAGCGAATGTTATCCATAATGGTTCCTGAAAATATAAAGCTGTCCTGTAGCATAATGCCCATTTGAGAACGCAGTGAATTGAGTGTAACATTTTTTATGTCAACGCCGTCAATCAAAACACTTCCGCTTTCTATATCATAGAAACGGCTTATAAGATTAACAACCGTAGACTTACCCGCACCTGTAGGGCCAACAAGAGCTATTGTCTCGCCAGAGTTACAGGTGAAGGAAACATCCTTCAAAATAGGACGTCCCGGGTCGTAGCAGAAGGTTACGTTACGAAATTCTACATGCCCTTTAATAAGCGGCATTTTTCGTGCGTTTGGAACATCTTTGACCAAAACCGGTTCGTCTATGGTTTCAAAAATACGCTCAAGATAAGCCATATTAACGACAAGAGTGTTGTAGACGTTTGCAATGTTGTTTATAGGCCCCCAGAAACGTCCGATGTAGCCAACAAATGCAACAAGAACACCAACCGTAATGGCTGTGTTTCCGCTCATCCAAGCAAGTCCGCACACATAAAGCAATGATGTAGACCAAACTGCTATGTTATCTGCGGAAGGCACCATAATGAACATGATACTACATGCCTTGAGCCAAGTACTCTTTACAACATCTGTAACAGAACTGAATATCTTCATATTCTCATCTTCACGTACAAATCCCTGAGTTATCTTCATACCCGCAATGCTTTCATGAATGAAAGCGTTCATATTGGATTGCTTTGCGCTGTTAAGCTGCCAAGCTGTCCTTTGCTTAACCTTTATAAGATAGGTTACAATGAACAAAATCGGCAATCCCGACATACATACGAGTGTAAGCGGCACGTTAAGCGAAAGCATAATAACAACAATAACTAAGAGGCTGAATAAGTCCGTTATAAGGTTTATTAAGCCGTTAGAGAGCATATCGCTTAAGGAGTTTACATAATTTACAACGCGAACAAGAATCTTACCGTGCGGACGGCTGTCGTAGAAGGAAAACGGCAGTTCCTGCAAATGTTTAAATAAGTCCAGACGCATATCGCGGATTATACTTTGACCGACTGTGGACATATTAAGAACCTTAAAACGAATAAGTACGATGTTAATAGCCAAGGACGCGAGCAGTATGATTGATGAAATAATAATACTCCTGTAGTCCTTTTGGGGAATGTATGTGTCAATTGCAAGCTTCATCAAATATGGCGGTAATAATGCCAAAAGCCCTGATACAAGCATAACTGCAACAGATAATGCGATATTCTTCTTGTACGGAAGCATGTATCGTCCGAGACGTTTTAGATGAGAGAAATTAAATTCATTTTCCTGTTGTAAAACCTCATCAATGTCAAATTTATTTCTGGCCATCTTCAACACCTCCGTACTGGTTAATGTACATATTGTAATAGTAACCTTTAAGAGCAATTAGCTCGTTGTGCGTTCCCTTTTCAACAATCTTGCCTTTGTTTAGGCAAATGATTAGGTTTGCATCCTTAACCGAGGATATCCTGTGCGCAATGATAAAGGTTGTACGGGTTGCAGTTGCCTTTAATGCAGCCTGAATTTTCGATTCCGTTTCCATATCAACTGCGGAGGTTGTATCGTCAAGTATGAGGATTTGGGGATTGGTGGCTATTGCACGAGCCAAAGCCAAACGCTGTTTCTGCCCGCCTGAAAGTCCGACGCCGCGCTCACCGATTATGGTGTCGTAACCCTCTTCGAGGTCTTGTATGAAGCCATGAGTGTCTGCAATTTCGGCTGACTTATACACATCTTCCATAAGAGCATTAGGCACACCATATGCGATATTACCCTCGACAGTATCCGAAAACAGAAATACATCCTGATTAGCTGCGGCAATGGAGCTTCTCAAAGTCTTTAAGTCCCAATTGCGCACATCAACACCGTCAACCTTAACGCTACCTGAACACGCGTCATAGAATCGCCCTATCATGTTAATAAGAGTTGTTTTGCCTGAACCGGTTTCGCCAACAATGCCGATTATATCGCCCGCATTGGCCTTAAAGGAAATATCCTTCAAAACGTTCTCTGCAACACCGGTTCTGTCGTATGAAAAGCATAAATTCTTAAATTCAACCTCACCGCGTACCTTTGTAGGCTTGTGAGGTTTTTCAGGATTTTCTATATAAATCTTTTGAGAAACCATATCATAAATCTTTTCGAGTGACGCAACAAAACGCTGTGTATCGTTTACAAGCCAACCAACAACACGCAATGGCATGTTTATAGCCCAGAGATAACCGTTAAAGGTGACAAACTTCCAAAGCTCAAGCTTACCCATAGCAACCAGCGAACCGCCAACAATCAAGAGAATGAAGAACATAAGGCCGGCGCAAAAATCTGTTATAGGCAGGTACTTAATCCATATCTTTGACGCATTCACATTTCGCTCTTTGAAGGTTTCATTCTCTGTGTTAAATTTTTCAATCTCATAACCCTCTTTTGCAAATGCTTTAACAACCCTATTACCGCTTATGTTTTCTTGGCAAACAGAGTTGAGCTTGGAAAACTGTTCACGAATAAGAATGAAAGCGGGCTTTATATCCTTGGATTGACGCATTGTACAAAAAAGCATAACCGGTGCAATAACAAGCATGCAAACAGTAATCTGCCAACTAAGCGAGAACATCAAGATTATCGCTAATGTAAACGAAATAACATTCTCAAAAATTGCGTAGATAACGTAGGCGATGAAGTGCCTTATTGCGTCAAGGTCGCCGGTCATTCTAGCCATAATATCTCCAACCCTGTTTGAATCAAAAAACCCGAAGGTTTGAAGCTGAACCTGCCTGTAAAGGTCACGCCTTAGTGAAAGCAGGATACTCTGCGAGAGAGATTCAAAGTTCATAAGGAAGGTATAGCGAATAATTCCCTTCAAGAGTGTCCCAACAAGCAAGATAAACAAAAGAGTAGGCAAAAGGGCATGATTTTGACCTTCAAAAACCTCTCCGATGATGCGACCCGAGATGTACGGGTTTAAAAGTGCAAGTGCAACGAGGATTAAATCCAAAAACAGCCCCAATAAAATCCGAAAACGGAACTTCTTTATATAGGAATAAATCCATTTGTACCGGTTCATAGTCCCTCCACAACATTCTTAGCCCATACATTAGAGTTTACACGGCGAAAGCTTAAAAAGAACTTCACAATCTCCTCACCATAAACCATAAGAAAAACCCAATGGATAGGCAAACGCAGCACGTACCCGCCCAAAAATGCGAGGGGTACACCCACAATCCAAACTGTAATAGCGTCAACAATCAAGCAAAACATAGTGTCCCCACCGCTACGCAATATGCCTACAATGGCTGTAAAATTGTAGGTTTTGATAATTATACCAAAAGCTACAATATACATTAAGGTTCTTGCCATACCCTTAACCTCATCTGAAACGTTGAAAATATTTATAATAAACGGGGATGTTACGATAAGCAAAACAGAGCAACAGACGCTAAGTCCGATTGCACCTATAAGAGCCTTTCTGGACATACTTATAGCTTCGTCCCTCTCGCCTGCACCGAGGGCATTTGCAAGCATAATCCCGCTTGCGCTTCCTACTCCAAGGCCAACCACAAAGAAAAGGTTTTGGATAGTGTTCGAAATCTGAACCGCACCTTGGCCTTCGGTTCCTGTGAATTTGAATGCAATATGATAAGCAGATACTCCCAAAGCCCAAAGAAATTCGTTGAGTATAACAGGATAAGCAAGTTTTAAGTGGCTGGCCACAAAGCGTTTGTCCGCCTTGAAATAATCCTTAATGCCACCGAATATGGGTATTTTAAGAGAGCTTACAAGGACAAGCTGTAAAATAAGCTCAATAGCCCTGGCCGCAAGCGTAGCATAAGCGGCACCAGCAACACCCAAATGAAAGATAAAGATAAAAATGTAGTTAAGAACAGCATTACAGCTCAGAGCCACAATTGTCGTAATCATAGGCAGCTTGGTTTGCCCTATGCTCTTTAAGGATATGTTAATAGTGGACGCAAACGCCGTTATGAAATAGCTGAAAGCAACAATACGCAGATATTCCGAGCCGAACCCAATAACGGCTAAATCTTTGTCAGAATAGATGTTCATAATGAATTCAGGAGCAAAAATACAGGGTAAAGCGAAGATAAGAGCGGCTAAAGAGGTTAAAAAAAAGCAGGTGCCCATAACCTTCTTGATGCTATGTACGTCACCCTTGCCCCAAAATTGCCCCATCAATATGGATGAACCGCTGTTAATCCCGAATGTAAGAAGGATGAACAGGAAAAACATCTGATTGGCCAGGCCAACGGAGGTGTACTCCGCAAGCCCGAGCTTGCCAATCATAAACGTGTCAAGCAGGTTAATGGCAGAGTTGACCATCTCCTGCAATATAATTGGTATGGCGAGAAAAAACATCCGCCTGTAAAAATTCTCAGTCTTCATTACTGCCTCCGGTAATAGTCTTATAGTACAAGCAAAGTAAAATCATAAAATAAAAACTCATAATATCAATTAAGGCTCCCACAGCAATAGTGCCAACGATATTTTGGTTAAAACTAGCAAATGAAATAGAAATGATAACATTCATCAAAATCTGAAGAAAGCCAATAAGTATCACAAAACCCAGTGTTTTGAAAAAACGCCCCTGTACAGCCATTTGACTTTTCTTAAGAGCATCAAAACCTGTCAAGTCGGTTGTAGCAACAATAAAATTTGAGAAAGCAAATACGACGCTGGTATATATACCTGGTACAACCAAAAACCACGAAATAAGTAAAATCGGATATAAAATAAGGTTGGTTACGACAAGTCGTCCCCAACGCACAAATGAAGCTTCAATAACCGTTTCAAACTTCGGGCTTTCGTTATACACAAAACAGGCCGCAGAGGCCTGTGCGAGCGGTGTAAAAAAAATAATAATTGCAAGAGCAACGGCAAAGAAAACTAAGTTGCTATTAAAGTCGGCTGGGCGGCCTTCAAGAAGTGGAATGAGGGGGTTAAGTTCATTAGGTATGATATTTCTAAGCACTTCAGCTGGCACGTATATGATAGAGCCCACAATAAAAATCATTTTTAAATTGGATAAAAATATATCCATGGCTTTTCTAAACATAAATTCACCCTTTTATTTTAAAATTATAACGGACAACAGCGGCACAGTAATCATACTGAAAACAGTTGTGATGAAAACAAGCTTAGACGCAAATAGTTCATCTGCATTGTGCCTGGCCGCAAGTATGGCGGTCAGAGCTGCAGCTGGCATACAGGAAAGCAATATTAAAAGTCCGAGAACGGTTTTGTTTTGTATAAAAGGCTTAAGCGCATAGAAAAACAAAAGCGGGATGATAATCAACCGAAATGCCGAGACTATGTACATCTTATAGCCGGACAAAACTGTTCTCAAATTAATGCGAGCAAGTATGATGCCAATAATAAACATAGATAAAGGTGTCGTCATGCTGCCAAACATATTTATTGCGTTATAAACAGGTTTGGGGAAAGACAACGAGAATATAAAACAAACAATGCCAACCAAGGTTGCTAAAATCGGTAAATTAAATATTAAAGAGCTAAGATTGGTTTGTTGTTTTTTACCCGAGCCCATGCATATGAACATAGTACCAACAGTAAAGACCAATAGATTAAACGACATATTGGCCATTGATGTAAGGAAGGTAATCTCCTTTCCGAAAACAGCCTCTGAAACAGGAAAACCCATGTATCCAACATTTGGGAAAACCAGTGCAAAAATCCAAATTCCGGATTCCTCAGGACGGGCTTTAAAAACCTTTATAAGCAGATATCCGAACACAGCCCCGGAAAGATATATAAAGGCTGAAACAAAAAGCACCAACACACTCTCTCTGAGCAATTCTACAGAAAACGGTTTTTGCATAGAGATAAGTATGGTAGACGGTAATGTTATGTTAACGAGAAAGTCCGATAAGCTCTTTGTAACGCTATCATCAAACAGTCTGAATTTCTTGGCCAAAAAGCCCAAAAGCATGCATATAAACAGAACCGAAAGATTGTTGAAAACGATGAAAAACATGTAGCCCTCCAATGAAATTTTAGGTTTTGAAAAATCCATGTTGATTTTTCCAGATAAATTCAAAGCATTATACTCCTTTTGATTTTCAAAAGCAATAACCCAATATAATTTTAAAAACGGTTAAATTTCCCCCCTAATGCTATGAAATATAGTAAAAATCCTAAAAAATGCCACTATATTAGTGAATTTATAACAAATTTTTTCATATAAAGTCTCAAAACCTATTGACAATTCATAAAATTTCCGCTAATATCTAATTGTTTATAAAGAGATTATCCCATTTTGAAGCGTATATAAAGGAGGCAGAAATGCGTAAAAAAGAAATGATTGCCATGCTTTTAGCCGGTGGTCAGGGAAGTCGCTTGGGTATTTTAACTAACAAAAAAGCTAAGCCCGCTGTTGCTTTTGGAGGGAAATATAGAATTATCGATTTCCCTATGAGTAACTGCATTAACTCAGGCGTTGATACTGTGGGTCTTTTGACTCAGTACGAACCTCTCCAATTAAACCGCCATATTGGTATCGGTGTTCCTTGGGATTTGGACAGGAAAAACGGTGGTGTTACCATCCTTGCACCCCGTGTAAAAGGTGCAACCGGTGAATGGTATTCAGGTACGGCTAATGCTATATTCCAAAACATGGAATATATTGACGAGTATAATCCCGAATATGTGCTTATCCTTGGCGGTGACCACATCTACAAAATGGATTATTCCAAAATGCTTGACTTCCACAAGGCCAACAAATGCGACGCTACAATTGCCGTTCTTGAAGTGCCTTTTGATGAAGCGTGCCGATTCGGCATTATGAACACCAGAGAAGACGATAGTATTTACGAATTTGAAGAAAAGCCCAAACAACCTAAAAACAATCTAGCCTCCATGGGTATATACATATTCACATGGGATAAGCTTCGCGAGGCCTTGATCGAATCTGATAAGTTGCACGATGACAGCGACTTTGGTATGCATATCATACCTATGATGTTAAATCAAGGAAGAACTCTTTTCGCATATCGCTTTACAGACTATTGGCGCGATGTCGGAACAATAGAGTCCTACTGGGCCGCCAACATGGAACTTATAGCTACAATACCTGATTTCAATCTTTATGATGATTTCTGGAAGATTTACACACATGCTGATCACCAGCCTCCGCAGTTTACAGGACCAAATGCTTTTGTGTCCACAAGTCTATTGGCTGAGGGTGCAGAAATTTACGGCACGGTCAAGAATTCTGTCTTGGGCCCTCGTGTATTGGTTGAAGAAGGCGCTTACATTGAAAACTCCATAATTATGGCTAATTGCGTAATTGGTAAGAATTCAGTTCTCAAGCGTTGTATAATGGACGAAAACTCATCTGTGGGTGAAAACGTTGTGATAGGAGAAGGCGACGATACCCCAAACATTGACAAGCCCAAAGTCTATGACACGGGCATTACTGTTATAGGTGAACATTCTTCCGTTCCGAACAATGTGAGAATAGGCAAAAACTGTGTTATATCCGGTCTTACATTGCCTGAAAATTACCCTAATAACGCCCTCGAAAGCGGACATTCCGTGATTGCCGAGCCGGTCTCAATAAAGGAGGATTAATGCATGAAAGCCATAGGTATTATTTTAGCCGGCGGCAATAATGACCGCCTTGGCGAGCTCACCAGCAAAAGAGCTACCTCCGCTATGCCCGTAGGCAGCTGTTACCGCAGCATGGACTTTTCGCTCAGTAATATGTCAAACTCCGGCATTGGTAAGGTTGCCGTTATAACTCAGTACAACTCTCGTTCATTGCATGACCATCTTTCATCTTCAAAATGGTGGGATTTGGGACGTAAGCAAGGCGGATTGTTTGTTTTTTCACCATATTTATCTAGCGAAAATTCATTTTGGTTTAGAGGTACAGCCGATTCAATTTATCAGAATATCTCGTTCCTTATGAAGAGTAATGAGCCTTATGTTATTATCGCATCTGGTGATGGCGTATACAAAATGGACTACAATGATATACTGAGCTACCATATCAAGAAACAAGCTGATATAACCGTAATGTACAAGGATATGGGAGATCAGGATGTTACAAGCTATGGTGTTATTGAAATGGACGAAGAAAATCGTGTGAATGAGTTTGAAGAGAAGCCTATTGAAACTACCTCAAGTATTGTTTCTACAGGCATCTATTGTATCTCAAGAACTCTTTTAATCAAGCTTTTAGAAACCATATCAGCTGAAGGACGCTACGATTTTGTTAAAGATATAATAATACGTTATCGCAAAAAACTTAAAATATATGGCTATGAGTTTAGCGGATATTGGAAAGCAATTAACAGTATAAGAGCTTATGTAGACATTAACATGGATTTCCTCAAAAATGATGTTAGAACTCTCTTTACTAACCAATACCCTTTCATTGAAACAAAGCCTAAGGATGAACCACCTGCAAAATATAACATTGGTGCTGACGTAAAGAATTGTCTTATCGGAAGCGGTAGCATCTTAAACGGACATGCACGTGATTCAGTTTTATTCCGTAAGGTTTTCACAGGAGATAATTCTTCCATCACTGATTCTATTGTTATGGAAGGTTCTTATATTGGAAATAACTGCGTCGTTAGGCATGCGGTTATTGATAAAGAGGTTGTCTTGTCGGATGGCAAAGAACTCATTGGTACTTATGAGCAACCCATAATTATCTCAAAAGGCACTGTTATTTAAAAATCTAAAAATGGAGTGGAGGGACAAAAGATGACAGTTACAGACATCAGAATTAGAGGGGTCAATAAGGAAGGAAAGCTTAAAGCAATCGTATCTATAACCTTCGATGGAGAATTTGTTGTCCATGATATTAAAATTATCGAGGGTGACAATGGTCTTTTTATTGCTATGCCTAGCCGTAAAACCGTTGACGGTAGTTTTCGTGACATAGCACATCCGCTTAGATCGGATGTTCGTGAGTCCATTCAAACTAAAATCCTTGATAGTTATGCCACATTTATATCAACAGCTGCCGAATAAAATCAGGAAATTTTAAGGATGCCTTTCAGGCATCCTTTTTATTTTGGCTTTTTAACCTCTTGTTCATCATACCGCCTATTTTTCCGCTCTCCTTGGCCGTTAGTGATTTCCAACCACTTTTTTTAACCTTGTCTATTAATCCCAATTCCTCTGCTATCTCATATTTTAAAATGTCTGCATCTGTCAATTCCTTCTCTTTCATTAGCTCACCATCCTGATTTTTTATACTTTCTAATTGTTCCTCGCTTGTCAATTTCTATACTTTATATTGCAAAAAACAACATTACTGCGTATAATGAAATAATATATAATTCAGGAGGTATGATTGTGGGGAGATTATTTGGAACGGACGGCGTTAGAGGCGCTGCGAATAGTGAGCTTACACCAAAATTAGCATATGAACTTGGGCGCGCTGGGGCCTTTGTATTGACTGAGGGGCATTTGCCTAAAATTCTTATCGGGTGTGACACTAGGATATCTGCTGATATGCTTGAAGCGGCTTTGACGTCGGGTATGTGTTCGGTTGGTGCTCAGGTTTATACTGCGGGCATTATTCCTACTCCGGCTGTGGCCTATTTGGTTAGAAAATATGGTTTTGATGCGGGTGTGGTTATTTCTGCTTCGCATAACCAATTTTCTGACAACGGCATAAAGTTTTTTAATAAGGACGGTTACAAGCTCAGCGACGAGCTCGAGGATAAGATTGAGTCGCTTATCAATGATGGTCTGGACAGCATACCCAGCCCCATCGGTGAAAAAATCGGATTTAAGGTTGAATGTGAGGATGCATTAACGGATTACGTCTCATTTTTGAAGTCCACACTTGATTTGGATTTTGAAGGCTTGCGTATCGGTTTGGATTGCGCAAACGGTGCTACTTATGAGGTTGCGCCATTGGTATTTTTCGATCTTAAGGCTCATGTTATTGCAATAAACAATCAACCTAATGGTACTAATATTAACGAAAACTGCGGTTCAACTCATATGGAGGCCATTTCTGAATTGGCGTCCGAGGAACGCTTTGACGTTTCGTTTGCTTTTGATGGCGACGGTGACCGCGTTTTGGCTGTTGACGAAAACGGTGAAACCGTTGACGGTGACGAGATTATGACCATTTTGGGCAATCATTTTAAGAGCACCGGAAAACTGAAAAACAACACTATTGTTGCAACTGTTATGAGCAATCTAGGATTTTTCAAGATGGGTGAAGCTCAGGATATTAACATTGTGCAAACGAAAGTCGGCGATAGGTATGTTTTGGAAAATATGTTACAAAATGGTCACAATCTTGGCGGTGAACAATCCGGACATGTAATTCTTTTGGACTACAACACCACTGGTGACGGCTTGTTGACGGCTTTGCAATTGGTTTCTGTTATGAAAGAAACCAAAAAGCCTCTCTCTGAGCTTAAGAAACTTATAACTGTTTTGCCACAAGTTATTGTAAACGCTAAGGTTCCGAATGATAAGAAGAAAGCTGCGCTTGAAAATGATACAGTTAAGGCCGCCATTACAGAGCTTGAAGAAAAACTTAAAGGCAACGGACGTGTGCTTATCCGTCCCTCTGGAACCGAACCCGTCATACGCGTTATGCTTGAAGGCTCCGACAAAGATGAGCTGACCACAGATGCTCAAAGGATCGCTAAGCTTTTAGAGGAAGTTTAGGATACAAAAAAAGAAAGAGGTTTAAATGACCTCTTTCTTTTTTTGTGTATTATTCAGCAACTTCAATTGTTAAGATTTGTAAAACCTTGTCATCAGTAAGTTTAATTCTCTCAGTACCGTCTTCATTGGACTTGTACAACTTACCGTCATCACCAGCATTTATATAGAAAATACCGTTTACATCGTCACGATATAAGCACATATCCCATTCAACGCCAACAAGCTTTGTAGCTTCAAGGTTCTTATTTAAAACATATGTTCCGTTCTCACCGAACAAAGCTGTTGTTCTAATCTCGCCGTTTGTCATAAGATTACGAACATAGTAAGTATCAGCAACCTCAATGTCTGTTACATTGCTAACTACACCGCCTACGATGTCTGCTGAAAGTGTACCATAACCGTCAACAAAAACGTATTTGTTACCACCATCAACATTAACAATTTCAAAAACATACATATCATGAAGCTCGGTTATAGTACCGTCAAGTCCGATAAGCTTTGCTTCGCCTGTAGGGAAACCGTCATCTTCAACATTGTCATTAAACATATAGTACTTGTCTGTCCACATACCACTGTAAATAGCATTTACGTCAACAGCTTCGCTGAGAGCTGTACCAACGCCGCCGGCTACGGGAACATGATAGAGTACCATACAATTTGTGGAATATTGTGTTTCTGTGGGGTTTGTATTAACAATCATATAGATTGCATCGCCAACACGTTGTGCCAAAGAAGCGTAATCCAAAACGCCTGGGCAAATCCAAGTTACTTCACCTGAACCGTCAGCCGCACGTGAAGCTACCCATAATTCTCTACCATCTTTTAATGCGTTGTAATAAATACGGTTTTCTTCAACGAAGAATGCAGGATTATTACCGTCAATCATATTAGCAATTTCTACTGAAGAATTCTTGATTTCTGTAGTATTTGCAGCATTTACAGGGAAACGCTTGATAACTTTCTTTTCATTGAGGATATAAACATAATCTCCAACAATCCTATAGTTAAGAATTGTATTGTCGTTATCAACGATAATTCTGCTTGATTGTCCGCTTACAGGATATTGTGCAGGAATTCTGAACATAAAGCCTGAATCTTTAAGATAGTAGAAGTAATCTCCACCTCTGTTGATATAGTCATCATAATCCTTGCTTGTGTCAAAGTTTGAGGAAACTTTCTCTGGCTCTTTGGATGAACCGTCACTCTTTACACGCCAAATTTCACTGGAATTACCGCCGTATTTAAGGAAGTAAACCCAACCTAAACCGTCACTTGCATAAAGCTTGCTTGGTATCGCGGTTAAAATAAATATAAAAGCCAAAAACGCAGATACCTTTCTTACAAAATTGAATTTCATTTACTACACTCCTTCTTTTTTGGAATTTTTCATGGAATATTACCATTAAATTATTCTTAAGTCAATGTGTATGGATTATTTCTTTTTAATAATACTTGGTATTTGACAAAAATTCGTTCTGATGTTACACTCTATCCTAATATTTTATAATATTAAATAAGTTAAAGGGGTGTAGTCTTATGTTACTCGAGGTGAACGATCTTCACACGTTTTTTAAATCAAAAAAGGGCATTATCAAGGCTGTCAATGGCGTTACATATTCTGTTGATAAAGGGCGCACCTTGGGTATAGTAGGCGAAAGTGGAAGCGGAAAAAGTGTTTCTGCAATGAGCATTATTAAGCTTCTAGACGGTAACGGCTATATCCATAGCGGCGAAGTTAGATTCGACGGACGTAATTTGGAAACTTGTTCTATTGAAGATATGTATAAAATACGTGGCAATGAAATTTCTGTCATATTCCAAGAGCCGATGACAAGTCTTAACCCTGTTTTTACTATAGAGAGGCAAATCAGTGAAGTTTTTATAATACATCAAAAAAAGAGTAAAAAAGAAGCGGCACGCTTATCCGTAGAAATGCTGCGTTCGGTTAAGATACCGAACCCGGAAAGCGTTGTAAAACAATATCCGCACCAACTGTCAGGTGGCATGAGACAACGTGTAATGATCGCCATGGCTTTGGCCTGCGAACCAAAGCTACTTATAGCGGACGAGCCTACAACCGCTCTTGACGTTACCATTCAAGCCCAGATTCTCAAGCTTATGAATGACCTCAAGCGCGAAAAGGGTACGTCTATATTGTTTATAACCCATGACTTAGGTGTTATAAACGAAATGGCCGACGATGTTGTTGTTATGTATTGCGGTCAAATGGTTGAAAAGGCTCCAGTGCGCACAATATTTGACGATTTGGGAGACGAAACTTATTCTCATCCATACACAGAAGGCCTTCTCGAATCCATACCACGTTTGGACACTCCTGCGGATTACAAGCTTGAGGCCATTCCAGGTTCTGTGCCGCATCCCTTGGACTTACCTCCCGGTTGTAAGTTTGCTCCTCGTTGCAAATATGCAACGGATAAGTGCAATTCAGCTGAGCCTGAAGTTATTAAAATTAAAGACAATCATCATATAAGGTGCAACTATCCGAATTTGAAGCAAAGGAGGGTGATGTGCAAATGAGAACCTTGCTTGAAGTTAAAAATTTGAAAAAATACTTTCCGATTAAGAAAACCTCGTTTCTTCAAAAGGAGCAGTTATATGTAAAGGCCAACGATGGCATAAGCATTAACATTCTTGAAGGTGAGACACTTGGTCTTGTCGGAGAATCCGGCTGCGGTAAGTCTACATTTGGGCGCGTACTCTTGCAGCTTTACCCTCAAACAGAAGGCAAAACTATTTATTATGGACGTGAAAAACCCATTGATTTAGGCAGCTTGCCTTATAAACAAATGCGTTCGTTACGAAAGGACTTACAAATTATTTTCCAAGACCCCTATTCTTCACTTAACCCTCGTATGACCGTTGGCCAGATTATCGGCGAAGGTCTTTTGGCTCATGGGTTCTTTGAGCGTGAAAATGATGAAATGCAGAAATATGTTATTAATATAATGGAAGAATGCGGTCTTTCAGCTTATATGCTTCACCGTTACCCGCACCAATTCTCGGGTGGTCAAAGACAACGTATCGGAATAGCTCGCGCATTAGCTGTTAAGCCAAAGTTTGTTGTCTGTGACGAGGCTGTTTCTGCTTTGGACGTGTCTATTCAATCCCAAATAATAAACCTTCTTCAAGAGCTTAAAAAGAAAGAAAAGCTTACCTATCTGTTTATCACACATGACTTGAGTGTTGTTAAATATATAAGCGACCGTATCGGCGTTATGTATCTTGGAAATATGGTTGAGCTTTCAAATGCAGCCGAGTTATTCAAAAATCCGCTTCATCCATACACAGAGGCCTTGCTTTCAGCCATACCAACAACGGATTCAAAGCGCGAAAAGGAGACTATCCTTTTGGAAGGCGACATCCCAAGTCCGGTTAAGCCACCGTCCGGTTGCAAGTTCCATACGCGTTGCCGCTATTGCGAAAAAAGATGCAAGGAGATTGTCCCTGAATTTAAGGAGATTTCTCCTGGTCACTTCGTTGCCTGCCATTTGAGAGGATAGGGTTATGAAAATACTTGTTTTCTCTGATTCTCACGGAAAAACCAATGGTTTGATTAATGTTATGAATCGGATAAAACCGGATATGTTTCTGCACCTTGGCGATTGTTATTCCGATGCAGAAGAAGTTCATTTGCTGTTTGAAAATATTGATTATGCTTTTGTAAACGGTAACTGCGACATTTACAATGAAAGCCGTTTAGAACGTGTTATACATGTTGGCGGAAAAATCATGTATATGACGCATGGTCATATAGTTGACCTATCCAAAAAGGGGGCATTGGTGTCGAAAGCTGCCGCGTACAATCCCGACATAATCCTACACGGTCATACACATGTGCCCCATATATCCAACGAAAACGGCACAATAATTATGAACCCTGGAAGTGCTTCACGTAACAGACAACTTTCTTCGGAGCCAACTTTTGGATTAATAGAGATAATAAACTGCAATATCATTTGTCAAGTGTTATTTATAGATGAAATGTTAAACCTTGCTCAAGGAGGTCGAAGTGGAAAGCCGGGCAGATTTTGAAGCCTTAAGACAAGAGATTTTAATCGGTAGTGTGAAGTTAGACAAAGACCTTCTGCCGAATAACGACAGAGTATTCACGGTCATGTTCCACAACAGAACTCTTACCGAAACCGTAATTCGTGCTGTAACAGGTTCAAATGTAACTTTTGAGGACATCGCAAGTGAGTTTCGTGCAGACCCCAAGAAAGCATACTCTACAACTACGCGCACAGACATACGCACAAAAACCTTATCTGAGGGTGATATCTATACTCTTGACTTACAAAGGATTTATTACAAATCAAGGATAACATCAAGAACTGTATATTACACAGCAAGAGAAATCTCAGCACAAGAGGTTAAGAACAGTAGGTATGAGGATTTAAAATGTGTTACTGTTACCTTTCTTTTGGATTCAAAAAATACTAGCGATTTACCGGAAGTAGGAGAAATCAGACTCCTATACACTCACAACCACAGCATATATTCGGACTTAATAAAGATATACGAGGTAAACTTCAAGCGCATAAACCAAGAGAGTGATATTGCATCTGAACTGATTGAGTTAAAATACTTCATGGCAATCGACACAGATGAGAAACTTAAGGAATATGTAAATACATACCAATCAGACTTTGCAAAGCTATTGGTTATGGAATATTTCTTTGCAACATCTGATAAAGAAATTGTAAAGCAGCTAGAGGAGGTGGATTATTTCGTGTATAAAAGCAGAGAAGATGCCTATATTGAAGGTAGGGAAGAAGGTAGAGAAGAAGGTAGAGAAGAAGGTATCCAGCTTGGCGAGATAATTGGCGCAATAAAGGCGCTTATCAGAATGGGCATGTCTAAGGATGATATACTTAAAACATTAGGCATAACCGATGAAAAATATGAAACCATTTTTTATGCACACTTAAAATAGTCTTAAAAAATATATAGCATAGTATTTAGTTATGGGAGGTTTTGGTTTAATGTTAGATGTAAAGGAATTGAGAAGTAATTTTCAGGAAATTAATGATAGGCTAAAGAAGAGGAACAAGGATTTTGAGCTTGAAAAGTTTTTAGATTTAGATAAGAAACGCAGAGAGATGCTTGGCGAAATTGAGGAGCTTAAGAACAAAGCTAACAAGGGAGCAAAAGAGGTTGCCGTTTTAAAGAAAAATGGACAGGATGCGTCGGAGTTAATGGCCGAGATGAAGGCTTTGTCTGAAAAGATTAAAGAAAATGAGCCTCAGGTTGCGGAGATTGATGAACAAATTGAGAATTTCTTGTTAAACGTTCCGAACGCACCTAATGCATCCGTTCCAGATGGTTCGTCCGATACGGACAACCTTGAAATGCGCAAATGGGGCGAGGCTAGGAAGTTTGATTTTGAGCCGAAGCCGCACTGGGAGCTTGGAGAGGCCTTAGGCATTTTAGACCCTGCTACAGCCGCAAAGACTACCGGCGCACGTTTTACCTTTTATAAAGGGGCAGCCTCACGTCTTGAGCGTTCGCTTATAAACTTTATGCTTAATATCCATACCGAAAAACATGGCTATACAGAGGTTTTGCCTCCATTCATGGTTCATCGTCGTTCTATGCAGGGCACAGGTCAGTTGCCAAAGTTTGAGGAGGATGCATTTAAGGTTGCTGATACGGAATACTTCCTTGTTCCTACAGCAGAGGTTCCTGTTACAAATATGTATCGTGAGGAAATTTTGGACGGCTCGAATCTTACTATCTCATATTGTGCATATACGCCTTGCTTCAGAGCGGAGGCGGGTTCGGCTGGTCGTGACACAAGGGGTCTTATAAGGCAACACCAGTTCAATAAGGTTGAGTTGGTTAAGTTTGCAAAACCGGAACAATCTTATGAGGAACTTGAAAAACTCACCGCAGACGCAGAGGATATTTTAAAACTATTGAACCTACCGTACCGCGTTGTTAAGCTTTGCGGGGGAGACTTAGGCTTTTCTTCAGCGATGACTTATGATATAGAGGTTTGGATGCCTTCATATAATCGTTATGTGGAGATTTCAAGCTGTAGTAATTTTGAGGATTATCAGGCTCGCCGTGCAAATATCCGCTACAAGGAAAGTGCAGGAGATAAGCCGCGTTTTGTACACACGTTAAACGGAAGCGGTCTTGCCGTTGGTCGCACAACAGCCGCTATTATAGAAAACTATCAACAAGCGGACGGCAGTATAAAAATACCTGAAATTCTAATCCCATACATGGGTACAGACAAGATAAGCCTATGAGAGCTGTAATATTTTTAAGTGCCTCCTATAACATAGGGGGCTTTCTTTTTGAGCCGAACGATATAATTATCTGTGCGGATGGCGGTTTAAGACACGCACTTGCAGAGGGATTTAAACCGCATATCTTAATAGGCGATATGGACTCGGTTAATGAAACGGACATTGCTGTCTTGAAAAATGACACAGAGATTTTGCGTTTCAAAAAAGAAAAGGATGAGACAGATGGTCTGCTTGCGCTTGAAAAAGCCTTGGAGATGGAGCCTGAAGAAATCATATTTCTTGGTGCGTTGGGAGGGCGGCTTGACCATTGTCTTGGCAATATAAATCTGCTTGTGAAGATTAGTGGGGCTAGGAAAAATGGTCATAATGTCAACGCATGTATTAAAGGTGAAAATGAATGTGTCTATCTTGCAGACATTTACAGTCCGCTTTTCCCTAAATGTGAAGAAGGGCAAACCTTGTCCATAATTCCGATAACGGAAATTAGGGTTTCAACTCAAAACCTGATGTATCCGCTTTACAACGAAGTTCTAAGCTTGGGCGATGTGCGGGGCTTAAGCAATGTCTGCTTGTCGGATGATGCTTGTGTTACTATCCACTCCGGCATAGCTGTTGTTATTTTAAATAATTAGATGTTTGTTATCGTCGTATTTGTGTCATTATGGATGCCTCCATTGAATGTGTAATTAAGCGTTGTGTTTGGATTGATGTATATTGTTACCTGCAAAGACGGGTCGTCCCTACGCGTACCGCTGTTGAAGGTTGTATCAAAAGGTATATTATTTACTATGAGAAGTGCACACAGTGCGTTGAACTGTGCTATATTAATTTTATCCATGCAGACCATTTTTTGAAATGCACTGGACATTATAAGTTGCATTATTTCGTCAGTTAATATGTTCAAGCCTATTACCTCATATCATTTTTATAACATCCTATGATTTATAGGAAAATTCGTTCCCACTAAGAGTTAAGGCATTTATGTATAATCTATTAATGAATTGTCTTTGACATCGCTGAATTATCGTGTTATAATTTGAACACAATAAAAGAGAGGACGCAGCGAACGCCCTCTCTAGTTGTACACTATTGACGGTGTATGACCAAACTCAATTTTTATATTTTGTATAAAAAATAAGCCATACCTTGTCTGGGGCGGCTTATTTTTTTGTGCTCTTGTAAGTGACGTATATAAACACTATTGTAAGAATTATGCTAATTACTTCATAATCCGATAGAGTTATCGTCATAGGCCTCACCCCACTTTGCAGAGTTCAGCCTTACACCGCCCATGATGTACTTTTGTATTATAGACTAACGGGATTATTTGCACAAGACAATTTTCGATTAGAGTAGCATTTATTTGCAATTTAATAATAGGAGCTTAGCGAGATTTTCTTTGCCAAGCTCCTATTTCAATATGGATACTTCTCTAGTTAACCGAGGTAATTATATTGTGTATTAAGCAATAAATATTGCTTTATAAATAATAACAATTTTCAATATGTTATGATATAGTTAAATTCGTAGGTAATATTAACCGTACGACTTTATGATATGTGGTTAAAAATTTTTGATGATTACTGCGAGAACAAGGAAATAAAGCATATGGAAGGAATAAGGCATGATGTTAACAAGTTGAAGTACGAAGAAAAAATAAAGAAAGTGGCATCTTCTCACAAAATACTCTATACATGTTTATGCAGTCATTTTAAGGTGCTAAGAGGTATTACGCCACAACTATATTATTAATTGAAAGGATGAGCTTATGAAATCACTTTTTGAAGAAGTTGCCAATGGCAACAAGAAAATACTTACGGAGTTGTATTATGGGGAAATAGTGCCGTATGAACGAGGTTTGGTTGATAATCCTGAATATGTGGCCATTAGTGAAAAAATACGTGTTGAAATGGAATTCTTTACGAGCCTTGTTGATGAAGAACATAGAGAACGTCTGGATGGGCTTGAAAACTTGTTTGATGAATTATGTGCTATCTGTGAGGCAGATGCTTTCAGCTATGGTTTTAAGCTTGCTTCATTTTTATATCTTGAGGTTTTTGCATAAAAAATGGGCTGTAGCAAAAATTGTATTTTGCTACAGCCCATTTTTTAAAAACTCTATTTTGCACTATCCGAAACCTTAGATTTAAACTTCTTAAGAGCATCGGTTAGAAAAGGAACACAAATACCAATCTCAGAAAGATTTTCAAGAACCGAAATACCTTCTCCTGAGATAAGATAGCATAGGGTAAACATTCCAAAAACGCCGGTCCAGGCCAGGTCAAAGTTCATGAAGGCCGTTGTTTCAGAAATCATGAAATCAAACAAGAATGCAACGGCTACTAGCAAAAAGTAGCAAAGCTTTCTTACAATAGACTTTAATGCAATCTCGCTGGACAGCCCTTCGCTACTCATGATAGCCGAAATTATCCCGCTTATATAGTCTATCATCATGAAAATTACAAGCACAAGGATAAGCGGTGTAAATTTTCCGCTTAAGTAAGCAAATATGCTTAAAAATCCGGCAACACACCCCCTTATAAAATTATCTTTCATATGTCATCACCTCCTTTCATAATTTCTCGCATTATATAACCGTCTAAGGTGAATGTCAATGAAGCATTGCATATTTGTGTATATACGTTGGAATTATTCTGGAAATTATTCTTGAAAACTTTCTTATTTATGATATAATCAAAAAAAGAAATTTGGTTACTTTATTTTCATAAAAGGAGGGATAGTTATGAAAAGAACGAAAAATTCCAAAGGTGCCCTCGCCGCCGTTATAACAGTTTTTGTTATTGCATTGGCGACCATTATTCTTACCTATGTCCTGCCCAAAGCTTTGAATGACCCGCCCGTGCGTACCCGCGTTCCTACAGTGAGCGCTATGGTGAGATCGGCCGACAAGAAAGACCATAATATTATATCTAATTTCACCATAGACGTGGATTCAAGCTATGCCTCAGCCGTTAATGCCGATGATCTTCATGACTTAATCCTCAACACTATTAGTGAACTTGACTATGACAAAATTATTGAAGAAGATGGTTTTCAATATGTTAAAGACAGCGTACGTGCGAAACTTGAAGAAGAATATTCACCAGATATGCTGAAAGGTTTATATATTACAGACATTCAAACGGGCTCGTATCCGCTATATTCGGGAGACGTTCCAGCCAATAATGCAAAAGGAAATACTTTAAAACGTTTTTTTAAAAGCATGAGCAGATAGGAGTTTATTGTGAATAAGAAGAATACATTTTTTGATATGTTTTGCGCCTGTGTCCTTTGTGTCATAGGCGCAATTGTACCTATACTCGTTGGATATGTAGAGGTTAAACTTAACTCGTACGAAGCCGCTTTGTTCTTGAAAAATAAGGCCGGTGAATTTTTTGTTTATCACAAAAGCAACCTCCTGCTTCTCTGCGTTGATTGTTTACTTATAGCTTTTTTAGTAAAAGCTTTTAAAGACAAGAAACTTGAATTTACTTGTCCATACTTCATAGCATCTTGTGCTTTTGTATTATTTGCTTTACTTTCAACCGTTTTCTCAAAATATAAGACCACTGCCCTTTTTGGTTTCTTTGACAGGAGAGAGGGCTTATTTGTATTGGTCGGATATATGCTGATTTTACTTGTTGGAAAGGAAGTTTTCAAAAATTCACGTTATCTTAAGCCGATGCTTTACGCGCTTGCTTTCTCGGGCTTTATAATCACGCTTATTGGTCTTTCTCAAACGCTTCACAAGGATTTCTTTGTGTCTGATTTAGGTCTTAAAATTATTATGGGCAAGAATTATTCCAATAACAACCCAACAAGTGTTTTTGAAATGGCTTACGGTACGCTTTTTAATCCGAATAATGCGGGTCTTTATTCAACTCTTATTTTTCCTATCTTCTTTATACAGGCAATTTTCCTTCCAATAAAAAATCCTTTCAAATATGTTTGCATTGCTCTAAGCTTGCTTACTTTTATTCTTCTTATCGGCTCACGTTCTTCCGCGGGGCTTATAAGTTTTGCCGCGTCTTGCGTGGTTGGTCTTATATTGACAATTGTTTACATTGACAAGGCTCGTCTGCGCCTATATATGGCCGGTTTGGCCGCTTTTATTGTTTGCATTATCGCACTGTCTATGTTTTTGCCGCTTGTTCGAAACGGTATTGTTGCGGTTAAGAATAAGCTTAATGCGGGGAATGTTGAGTATTTTGTTAAAAATATATCTGCTGACGGTAATGAGGTGCGCATAACGACCGCTGCGGGGGATATAACTCTCATCAAAAAAGAAGATGGTATATCTGTTTTAAACCATGACGGTAGCAACGCTCCGATTAGCCAAACCAAAGTTGACGCAGATAATGCAGACTATACAGCCTCCGTTTCAGGCGTAGGCGAAGTTATAATTCAAAAACGCGGTGTCGTGTTTATCATGGCATTTCAGGGTGTAGGTTTTATATTCCATATAACGGCAAACGGGTTAGTACCAATTAATAGTTCTGGGCAAACGCTACAACTTGAAGGCGTTCCTTCTTTTGGCTTTGAAAACAGAGAAACCTTTGCTTCGGCTCGTGGTTATATTTGGTCACGCTCCATTCCGCTTATAAAGGACAATATTATAATAGGTCAAGGGCCAGATACATTCATTTTCTATTTCCCGCAACTTGATGTTAATGGCAAGCTTAAGGCTTACGGAAACCCCAATATGATTGTGGACAAGCCTC